>JAFSCM010000034.1 GCA_017436765.1 Oscillospiraceae bacterium | reverse complement strand
TTTCTGCCTGAATATCGCTGTCGTATGTTGCTGTACAACAATCTATTATATCTTTATTTATACCCAATGTCAAAAGTTTGGCACGGGTTTCACCCAAAGAACACTTTTTGACAGTTATGAGATATTCTGTCTTTGCCCTGCAGTATTCTTCATCGTTGACAAGGCCGTATTCTTCCATTTTGTCGCAGGCTGCAGCAACGCTGGTTTCATCAAAATTTCTGCACAGTTTTGTATACAGCTCATATCTGCTGTGACTGCGGTAGCTCAGCAGACTGTAAGCTTTCTGAACCGCTTTGTTTGTATTGCTTTTTTCGTAAAGCAAAGTAAGCTCCTGCTGTGAAAAGCAAGAGCCTATCTCTATTTTATACTGTGCCATAAGCATATCGTCCACGGAAAACAGAAAACCGTTTTCCGAAAACAGTGCATTAAGGCCCTTTTTTGTTTTTGTAATATCTGTAACTGTAATATTATTCAACATCTATATCGATATTAGCACTGCGTCTTCTTGGTGCAGGCTTTTCTTCTTTGATTTCTTCCACTTCAGCAGGTGCAGCTTCTGCTTTTCTTGCTGCAAGGCGGTTAACCGACTTTTTGCTTTCTTCCGCAAGTTTTGCAAAAACCTTTTCCTCAATCTCTTTTGCAAGTTCAGGATTCTGAACAAAATATTCCTTGATATTGTCTCTGCCCTGACCAAGTCTTGTATCGCCGTAGCTGAACCAGGATCCTGATTTCTGAACGATGCCCATACTTACACCGATATCCAGAATTTCCCCAACCTTGGAGATACCCTGACCGAACATAATGTCAAATTCAGCTTCCTTGAACGGAGGTGCAACCTTGTTTTTGACAACCTTTGCTCTTGTGCGGTTGCCCACAACTTCGCCGCCCTGCTTGAGGGATTCGATTCTTCTTACATCAATACGCACGGAAGCATAGTATTTGAGGGCACGGCCGCCCGGTGTTGTTTCAGGGTTACCGTACATAACACCCACCTTTTCACGCAGCTGGTTGATAAACACAACAACTGTGTTTGTCTTGCCGATGGAGCCTGTGAGTTTTCTGAGAGCCTGGCTCATAAGTCTTGCCTGAAGACCAACATGGCTGTCGCCCATTTCACCTTCAATTTCAGCACGCGGAACCATAGCTGCAACAGAGTCAACCACCACTACATCAATAGCACCTGAACGCACAAGGGCTTCGCAGATTTCCATTGCCTGTTCACCTGTGTCAGGCTGGGAAACAAGGAGAGAGTCAATATCCACACCAAGAGCGCCTGCATAGATAGGGTCAAGAGCATGCTCAACGTCGATAAAAGCCGCTGTGCCGCCCTTTTTCTGTGCTTCTGCCGCAATATGCAGGGCGATTGTTGTTTTACCGGATGACTCAGGACCATAAATTTCAACTACACGGCCTCTTGGAACACCGCCGATGCCAAGGGCAACGTCGAGAGAAAGAGAGCCTGTGGAAATTTTGTCCACATTCATTGTAACATTTTCGCCAAGGCGCATAATTGCACCTTTGCCAAACTGTTTTTCTATATTTGCAAGGGCTGTTGCCAGTGCTTTTTCTTTATCGGAAGCTACTGCTGCGGACTGCAGAGGTTTTTTAGCCTGAGCCATAAGTATTCTCCTTTATATATCAATTTCATTTTAACAACTGTTGGTTGTAATTATATTATCACATATAATTGCAAACTGCAAGAGAATTTTGAAATATTTTCCAAAAAACAGGTATTATGACCTGTTATCCGTCTATTCTTTTGCTGCCACAACACCGCGGGCATTTCCGCCAAGGTCAACAATTTCCTTAATAATAGTATAACCTTCTTCAGTGAGAATATTTTTCACTGTTTCCTGCTGGTCAAAACCGTATTCAAAAATCAGATATCCTCCATTTTTAAGAACTTTGCGGTAGTTTTTTGAAATATATCTGTAAAAAAGCAGACCTTCCTCCTCTGCAAAAAGCGCCATTTCAGGCTCGAAGCTGACCTCTGTCTGAATAGTCTGTTTCACATCGGGATGAATATATGGCGGGTTGGAAACAATTACATCGACGGAATTTTCTGACATCACTCTGTCATAGTCAAATATATCTGCCTTTACCGCTGTTACCTCCAGCTGTGTACGGGCGATATTTTTTTCAAGATAGCTGAAAGCTGCATCGGATTTTTCCACAGCTGTAACCGCTGCCTGCGGGCAGAATTTTTTTATTGCAAGGGCAATACATCCGCTTCCGCTGCAAAGGTCCAGCACCAGGGGACTGTCCAGCTTTTCAATAACACTGAATGCGGCTTCGCATACAGTTTCTGTATCCTGACGGGGAATAAGCACCCCTTCGCCCACATATAAATCCATATCAAAAAACTGCCAGCTGCCAAGTATATACTGCAGAGGATAGCCCTCTTTTCTTTTCTGTGCATATTCAAGCAGCTTTTCCGCATCGGTTTCTGCAATATCTGCCGACAAAAGCTCTATGCGCTTTCTGCCCAGAACAAATTTTATCAGCTGATTTGCTTCAAATGCTGTGTCGCTGTTGGGATTCTGTGACATAATCCTGCACATATCCCTGTAAAGCTGCTGTATTACCATCTGTCATCTTCCTTTGATTCAGGAATAACTTTGAGAGTTGCTGCAATTGCAACCTCGATCATATCATCATCAGGTTCAAGTGTTGTAAATCTCTGGAAGAACAGGCCTGGTGCTGCAAGAACCTTTGTGCAGGCATTTTCGTGTCTGCCTGTGAATTTGAGAATTTCATAGGCGATGCCCACAACCAGAGGGAGAAACAGCAGTTTCAGACCTACTCGTGCCAGTGTTGAGCTCCAGGGAACAAAGCTGAAAACAATAATGCTTACAATGATAACTATAAACAGAAAGCTTGTACCGCAGCGTGGATGAAAACGGCTCTGCGGTCTGATATTCTCAACTGTCAGTTCCAGCCCTGCTTCATAGCAGGCAATGGTTTTGTGCTCTGCACCGTGATACATAAACAGACGCTTTACATCGTCAAGATATGTGATGCCCCAAAGGTAGATAAAGAAGATTATCAGTTTGAGCAGACCTTCCATAACTGCCTTGAAGGCGCCAAGTTCCACAATGCCCGATACAAAGCCTGTGATAACTGTAGGCAGCACCATAAACAGCACAAGGGCCAGCATACCGCCAAGAACACCTGCCACCATTGTGAGAAAATCCGTTGCTTTTCTGCCGAATTTTTCTTCCATCCATATTTCAAACTTTGTCTTTTCCATCTCATCTTCAAGGGCAATATTTGCCGAATACATAAGACAGTCATAGCCTGTGACAAGACTTTCGATAAAGTTGAACATACCTCTTACCACAGGTATTTTTGAGAATTTATTTTTCTTTGTAGCTTCTTCCCTTATGGCAATTTCTCCGTCAGGACGCCGCACAGCTGTTGCTGTGATGTGCGGACCTTTCATCATAATCCCTTCGATAAGGGCCTGTCCGCCTATTGATGTTTTGTGTTGTGCCATTATAATCCTTTCGTTGTACGCACTGTTCTGAGTGTAAAGCGCATACTTGTATATTTTCCGTATTCACTTTCTATGTCAAAGGTGCCGCCGTGCATTGCCACAATTTCCGTAACCAGCGCCAGGCCGATACCGCTGCCCCGTTTTGCCCCTTTGCCTTTATAGAATTTCTGTTTTACCTTTGTTATGTCGTCAGGGTGTATTCCTTTTCCGTAGTCTTTAACCTCTACGCAGACCTTGCCCTGAAGCCTGTTGTTGTATATATTGACCTCTATTACAGAGTTCTCCTGCGAATATTTGATGGCGTTGTCCAGAAGGTTTACCATAACCTGCTTTATGCGGCTTTTATCCGCCATAACAGGTATAAATTCTTCCGGTTCATCAAATTTTATTTTTATCCCCATACTTTCCGCCTGGGGTGTATACATTATTACCGCATCATAAACTTCGGCAACAAGGTCAAGTTTTTCCTTGCTGAGAATAAGGGCAGCATTCTGTATTCTGGAGAAGTCCAGCAGATTTTCAACCATTGAATACAGGCGGTCGGTTTCTGTAAGTATAATTTCCGTACCTTTTTTAAGGGTTGCTATATCCTGTGTGCTGTCCATTGTCTCTGCCCAGCCCTTTATGGCTGTCAGCGGTGTGCGCAGCTCGTGGGAGACGGAAGAAATAAACTCGTTTTTCAGCTCGTCATTTCTTCCCAGTTCCTCTGCCATATGGTTTATCGAAGTGCACAGCTGTCCGATTTCATCGTTGTACTGTGCATCATCTATGCGCACATTGAATTCACCCTGGGCAATCTTGTCCGCTGTGTCCCTTATGGACTGTACCGGGCTTACGATACTTCTGACAAAGAACATCCCCGAAATAATGCTGAAAGTGATAACTGCTATTGCCGCAACGGCAGCACAGGCAAAAATGATATACAGCTCCTCATCAACACGGTCCATTGATGTTATGATTCTGACCGCACTTACCTGTCCCGCATCTTCATCCAGCAGATATGTACCGCTCATTATTTTTTCATTAACCTGTGACACATATGTGTTTATATATATGCTGTCTCCGGTGTTTATCGCATCGTTAAAGTCATTTCTGTGCTGTCTGCTGCCCGGATTGAAACCCGATGAAGTTGCAATTACATCACCGCTTCCGTTGAGAAGCATAAGCTCAAAAGTTTCCTTTTCGGCAAAATCACTTGTCAGACGGAACAGCATCTCCTGTTTTTCGTCACCTGTCATCCCTCCGGATGCAGAAAGCGTGCCTTCGATGGTGTTTATTCGGTTCATCAGCGCTGTCTGTGCAGCAGAATAATAGCTGTTGTGGAATGTGGTTACCAGAAAGATTTCTGCAATTACCAGCAGCACAAGTATTATCAGCAGACTGCCCTTGATCCATCTTTTTGTAATACTGTTCATATATTCTCCCGTTTACACTGTCCAGCGGTAGCCATAGCCCCATATTGTAACAATGTGCTGCGGATTTGACGGGTCTTCTTCTATCTTGATACGCAGACGGCGGATATTTACATCCACTATCTTTACATCTCCGTAATAGTTTTCGCCCCATACACCTTCAAGGATTTTTTCCCTTACAAGTGCTGTGTCCTTATTGCGGAAAAACAGTTCCATAATGCTGAATTCAACACTGGTAAGGTCAATCATCTGTTTGTTTTTGTAAAGCACGCGGCTTCTGAGGTCCAGTGTGAACGGACCTGACTGAAGTATCTCATCGCTGTTTACACTTCCTTCTGTTCTGTGCAGACGGCGCAGCAGGGATTCCACCCTTGCCAGCAGTTCCTGCATACCGAAAGGTTTTGTCATATAGTCATCTGCACCCACTGACAGGCAGGTTACCTTATCATACTCCTGACTTTTTGCAGAGAGCATTATTATACCTGTTGCTTCTGAATGTTTTCTGATATATTCGCAAAGATATATACCGTTCATACCCGGAAGCATAATGTCGAGAATTGCCAGATCAAAATGCACGCCCCCGTTAATCAGCGTTATGGCATCTTCAGCACTTGTAACCCTTGTCACATTGTGGTTTGCCATTTTGATATTTATTTCAACAATTTCACCGATACTGATTTCATCTTCTACTATTAAAATTTCAGCCATAGCTTTTTTCCCTTTCCTTATTATTCCGATTATCCCAGATCTGTTATGTTCTTCAGGATATACTGTATCTCTGACAGGTCAACCGACCTGTCAAAATCAAAGTGCCATGTTTTTGTGCTTTTATAGACTATATATGAATATGCACCTGTTTCTATATCATTGCGGTAATCCACCTGAGATACCGTAACAAGCACATTTTCCTGCTGCGGATTCTGATCTGAATCCTGCTGCAGATTTTCCTCTGTCTGTCTGCGGACAATCTGCCAGCTGTCGCTTCCGTAACTGGTGGTCACATTGTCCTGCCAGCTGTCAGGATATGCAACAAACATATCTGTATGTGTATCGTATATGCCTATGCACTTTCTCTGCGGCTGTTCAGGTATATAATCTGTCCATTCCACCGTCTTGAGAATTTCCGGGTCATCCGTGTGCTCTGTATGTATAACGGACGGAGTTTCCAGATATCCGTCACCGTCTATATCCACACAGTTAAGGTCTGTATTGTATTCCCACTGTTTGCTTACCACCGTTGATGCAAAGGCATCATACATTTTGCCGCCGTCACGGAAAACCACCGCCTCTGTATGCATCTGGTTATAGTCATCGCGATAGTCGGCATACAGCACCGTTTCGCCCTTTACACTCTGTGCCGCCTTCAGCTGTGTTATATCTATATTGTAATATCTGAGAAGTCTGGTGCCCACAACTTTATATGTACCGCTGTCCTCAAAAGCAAGGGAGCGCAGGCGTATTCTTCCGTCTGCTGTTCTGTTGGTAAGGATGATATCCGAATACCCGTCGTAGTTTACATCCCCCACAACTATATCCTGACAGCGTTCCACATAGTCCGGAATGTTTTTTTCTGAATCTGTAAAGTATGTGACAAAAAAGTTTTCATCAATATTGGAAGACAGATATCCGACAAGAAGCTGTCTGTTTTCAAGCTGTTTGAATTCAGCCGTATCAAAATAAAAAACTTCTGTTCCCAGGCCTTCCTTATCAGAAACTATATTCCACCTTTCTCCGCTGCAGGACAAAACTGCCATACGGATATTTGTGCCCTTGTTTGGGGCATAGTAAAAAACTATCGCCTCATCATTTTCGTCCCCGTCAATATCTATCAGCTGAACAGGGGATGAATACCCCTGTGACTGTGAGTATCTGAGAGTTATGTTTTCTCCTATATGGTCAGCTATCGCTTCCGCTATATTGCTTTCGGTCTGAGAAAATTTAGGCGCAGACAGAAGATTTGTTATATTGTTTCTGCTTGGCATACCGCTGCAGCCTGTGAGCACAAGCACGGTGCACAGCAGAATAATCAGTCTTCGCATACTTTCCCCATCCTTTCATTATATTTTATCATATTATTATATTTTACCACTAATAGCCTTCCGGTGCAACATTACATATTTCAGATTAACTGCAACCCCAAATATATAACCACAGCTCCTGCCGCTATTCCCGCCGCTGTATGCCCTGTACAGGACAGTTTTCTGCCGCATGGAATAAGCTCGCAAAGGGATACCTGCATCATAACGCCGCTTACAGCGCAGTATACGGCAGCCACAAACGCGCCGTTCATCATACTGCAGAATATAAAAGCCGCAATTACTCCCCCTGCAAATTCGCTGAAGCCGGCAACAAAGCACCGCACCATACTGCTGTATACGGAATTGGTGACAGCCATAGCGGAACTTGCCACCACCACACCTTCAGGTATATTGTGCAGGGCCACTGCCAGTGCCATTCCAAGAGCCATCTGTGCATCTTCCATTCCTGAAAATATGGTAACCATACCCTCGGGAAGATTGTGTAGCACCATAACTGCAGTTGTTATAAAACTTATTCTTCCCTTACAGTTGTTTGTTCCGTCCAGTCTGCACAATCTGTCTGCCGCAGCAGCAATTGCAATGCCTGCCAGCCATCCGCATATAAATATGAGCACAACTGCAGTAACGGCATACAGTCCGTTAATTCCCATTATGTATGTAAATTCCGATAAACTGTGTGGCAGCATCTCCACAACTGAAATTGTTATCATAACCCCTGCTGCAAAGCCCTGAAATACCGCCAGCAGTCCGGGTGTCATATTTTTTATAAACGCCACCATTACACCGCCCAGCACCGTGGAGGCTGATGCAACGGCACAAAGCAGAACCGGATATATCATAAAATTACCCTCTTTTTGTGTTAATTCAGAGTATTTTTCTCAGGACACTCTGTTAACAGCTTATGTTCTGCTTTAAATTTATGTGAAAAGCTGAAAGATATACTGCAGAAATTTCACACTATTATCATTTTCACACTACTTGACATTACACAGTAGTGGTGATAATATAATAGCAACAACAGCACACATCCGGCTTATCTGCTGTTTATCTGCCGACTGTCTGATGTACAGCTTTATGCAGTATAAGATGTAAAAAAATTTTTACCGTATATGTGCTGTACAAATATATCCGCAAAGGAGATATATATGAACACTCAATTCAAAAAAGGCGTTCTTGACCTGATTGTGCTTCTGGTTATCAGCAAGGAGGACAAGTACGGGTATCAGCTTGTGAGCGAAGTGGGAAAGATTGTAGATGTGAATGAAGGCACAATCTATCCCCTGCTTAAAAGGCTTACCAATGACAAATACTGTGAAACATATCTTGAGCAGTCAGCCGAAGGACCTGCCAGAAAATATTATAAAATCACAACCGCAGGGAGAATATATCTTGAAGTTCTGACTAAAGAATGGCTGGATTTCAGCGGTATTGTAAATAATTTTATCAAGGAGATGCAGAACAATGACTAGGGAAGAATTTTTTGCAAAACTGGATGCAAGGCTCAGTGTTCTCAATGAAAGCGAGCGCAGGGATATTATAGAAGAGTATCAGAGCCATATAGAATTCAAGATTCAGGACGGAAAGACAGAGGCACAGGCTATCAGCGATTTTGGTGACATTGATGCCCTGGCTGACGAAATTCTGGAGGCATATCATATAGACAACAACGCCACAAAAAACAAAAGCCTTGAATATTACATAAAAAAATGTGTGGGTTTTATAAATGATGTTACAGAAAGGATACTGAGCCTTTCTGTAAGTGACATAGCCAAAATAATTGTGGAATTTTTTGTAGTGCTGCTTGCAATATGGCTGCTTTCCATACCTGTGGATATGGTGTCCTCCACTATCCGCAGCACAATATACGGATTCAGCCTTGGAGGAATCTCCAATATGCTGGCAGGCATTGTAAATCTGTTTGCAGAGCTTATAAATCTTGCGGTTGCATTTCTGATTGTTTACAGCTTTATAAAGACAAGGGTTATGACAAGAACCCCTGTTATTCCAAAATATGAACATAAAAAGGAAAAGGACTGTTTTGCTGACGGAAACAGCGCCTTTGATTATGAAGATACCAACTTTGATGTGAACACAGGCAAACCGCTGAAAAGCAGAAAGACCATTGCAGATGTGGGCAAGAGCAGCGGAGATTTTATTGTCAGGGTAATTGCTGCCACACTTAAAATCTGTCTGTTCGTTATTGTCTGGCTGCCTGCGGTTATCTGTACAATAGGCTTTATTGTTGTCAGTGTGCTGCTTGTGCTGCTTATGGTTACACAGGGCATCGGACTGTGGAGTATATGCCTTATCTGTGCCGGCTGCGGAATAATAAGCCTTGGTACCGCCGCATGGATGACCGAAGTGATTTTTGGAGGTAGAAACAAAAATGAAGCTTAAAATATTTGTCGTTGCCACAGTTGCATTTATATTTGCTGCTTTAGCAGTTTTTGCGGTTAAAAGGAGTAAAAAATTATGAAAAAATTTATATTTTCCCTTATTGCAGGGGCAGTATTTATCGGTGTGGGCATAGGGGTTTTCTTTATGGAGATAACCGAATTTACCATTACCGACTATCTGCCGTACATTATGGAAGACAAAATTGATACCTTTACTTTTGAAGACCCCAACATCTTCACTGAGAGCAAAGGCGAAACGGTACAGATTCATGTATATCTCGGCGAATATTTCAAAAGAAGCGGAAAGGTTGAAATTGTGGAATCTCCCGGTGTAGAGGGTGTGGAAATCAGCGTTGACTATCACGGCACAAAGCCAAGATTTCAGTTCTGGGATAACGGATACAATGAAAAAAACGGCGAAACATATATAAACAGCTATTCTTTTGACTGTTATCAGAACCACTATCTGCCAAAGGATATAATGGAAGCACTGAAATATATGTGTCAGAACAAGGTAATTGTAGAAAACTTTGATACATACTGTGTGGAAAAAATTACTGTAAAAACTGCACAGCCGGAACTTATAGAAGTAAATCCTTATTAGCTTATACACCATCCTTAATATATCACCCAATATGGAAAAAGCTCAGAGCGTAAAACTCTGAGCTTTTTTCTGTATATAATTGTTTTAATCTGTATCAGAACAGTTTTTTCTTGTTGTGCCGCGCCACGCTAAGCACCATGCCCATAGCGCAGTAGGTTGCCAGCACACTGGTGCCGCCTGCTGAAAACAGCGGCAGTGTGATGCCGATAACAGGCAGAACAGAAAGGTTCATGCCTATATTGATAATACTCTGGAATACAATCATTGCAAATACGCCAACACATATAAGCGCGCCCTGAACATCGGCAGAGCGGTTTGCAATCACGAGAATGCGGAAACACATTGTAAGTATAACCGTTATAACAATGAGAATGCCTATAAATCCCACACTTTCCGCAATAAACGAGAACATAAAGTCATTCTGTGGAAGCGGTACATTGTTGTGGGTATCCACCATAAAACCTTTTCCGAAAAGCTGACCTGAACCGATGGATATCTTGCCCGCATTCTGCTGCAGCAGTATTGAGGCGTATTCAGGATTGTCGCTGTCAAAAAGTGCAAGGATACGGTTCTGCTGGTAAGGTTCCATAATCTTGAACCACAGCACAGGCAGGCCCACAACTGCTGCACCTGCTGCTATGCCGATAAGCTTCCAGCTTATGCCTGCGGCAAAGAACATACTTGCAATGATAAAGGCATAAACCAGCATTGTGCCGCCGTCGCGCTGATAGGCAACAAAGGCAAAAGGTATAAGCGCAACAACTGCCAGCTTTACAAGGGTGTTTACCTCGTTTATATTGTCCTTGTATCTTTCGATATAATGGGCAAGGGTGATAATCATACTGATTTTCAGCAGTTCACTTGGCTGCAGGGACATACCGCCCGGCAGTGCTATCCATGCCTTGTTTGTAGTGCCAGGAGGAGCAAAGCCTATAATGGCAGTGAGCACCATAAGCCCTATGCACAAAGCCATATGAACCTTGTGCCACTCGCACAGTTCCTTGTAGTCTATGATGGAAAGCAGAATTGCCGCTGTGACACCCATAAGACTTGCCACAAGCTGAACTATGACAACCTTTACATCGCTTACTGCGTTCATTGTTTTATATATGGAATAGATGCTGTATACAGATATGGCACTGCAGGTTGCACACAGGCCTATGAATATAAAGTCTGTCTGCTCTATAAACTCGCGCAGCCAGGGATTGTTGTTCATATACAGCCCTCCTTTGTTTAAAAATTTTTATTTAGTATATAACATATTTTAAAATATATCAACTTTAAATAATTGTACATTTACTGTTTTTATGATATATTATTTAAGAGTATATTATGTGAAAATTCAGAGAAGGAGTATTGGCTTGAAAGAATATATTTCCAATTCCAAAGAGGAAACTGTGGCAATTGCAAAAAGCATTGTCCCCCTTTTGTCCAACCACGATATAATTTTCTTTGACGGAGGTCTCGGCATGGGCAAAACCGCCTTCTGTCAGGGACTCTGCGACGGTCTTGGCATAGATGCCACCGTAACCAGCCCTACCTTTGCCATTGTAAACGAATATACAGGCTATCCTCTCAGCCTTTTCCACTTTGATATGTACCGCATAGAAAACGAAGACCAGCTGTACAACATAGGGTTTTATGACTATCTTGACTACGACGGTATAGCAGCTATCGAATGGTCGGAAAATATAAAGAATTTCTTTGATGAAAATACCGTTACCGTCAGATTTGAAAAGCTGGGAGAAACGGTGAGAAAAATTACCATAGAAGGAGATAATTTCTGATGTTGATTTTAGGTGTGGACTGCTCCTCCAAACAGGGCAGTGTCGCAGTTGTTAAAGACGGCAGACCACTGTATCAGTGTGTTTACGACTCCAATATGACACACAGCCAGAATCTGCTTGGTCTTATAGAAAATGCCGTTACGATCTGCGGCATAAACAAAAAAGATATAGACCTTTTTGCCGTAACTTTAGGGCCCGGCTCATTTACAGGGCTGAGAATAGGTCTTGCCCTTGTAAAAGGTATGGCCATGGCGCTTAACAAACCCTGTGTGGGTGTTTCCTCCCTTAAAGCCATGGCAGAATGTGTTGACCTTGACGGTGTGGTAATCCCCTGCTTTGACGCAAGGAGAGGTCAGGTTTACCGCTGTATAACAGAGGGCCGAACAGTAATTGCAGACGATGACTGCATTATGGCTGCAGACCTGGAACCTTTTATAGAAAATTGTCAAAAAGACATATATTTTGTTGGCGACGGCAAAGATGTATGTTATAATAAATTCAGCAAATACACAAATGTAAAATCACATTCTGTACTGATGCCCTGCATAGCCTACGGCGCCTGTCTGCTGGCAGAAAATATGCCGCCGCAGACTCATTTTGAACTGAGCCCAAGCTATCTGAGGCTTTCACAGGCAGAACGGGAATTAAAGGAGAAAAACAAATGATAGTTTTAGCTGCTGACCACGGTGGTTTCCACCTTAAAGAAGAAGTAAAAAAACATCTTGAAGCAAAAGGTGTTGAATTTGTTGATGTAGGCACATTCTCTACAGACAGCATCGACTACCCTGACATTGCAAAAAAAGGCTGTGAAAAAATCACAAGCGGTGAATGTGAAAAAGGCCTTTTCTTCTGCGGAACAGGTGTTGGCATCTCCATTGCCGCCAATAAGGTTAAAGGCATCCGCGCATGCTGCTGCAGTGACCACTTCAGTGCAAAATATACCCGCCTCCACAATGACGCAAATGTGCTCTGCCTTGGCGGCCGTGTTGTAGGCGCAGGCGTTGCATGTGAACTTGCTGACCTTTTCCTTGAAACAGAGTTTGAAGGCGGCCGTCACGCAACACGCGTTGGCAAAATAATGGCTATCGAAGCTGAATAACACTCTTACGGAATGGGTATCCCCTCCCGTTTTTGTAAAAAATATATCTTAAATACTATCTTGTCAAACGGAGAAATACATTATGTCAAAAATTTTAGTATTGGACCACCCTCTTGTTAAACATAAAATTGCCATTATGCGCAACAAGGCTACAGGTACAAAAGAATTCAAGTCAGTTGCAAAGGAAATTGCGATGCTGATGTGCTATGAAGCAACAAGAGAGCTGGCTGTTGAAGATGTTGATGTGGAAACACCTATAACAACCGCACACTGTCAGATGCTGGCAGGCAAAAAGCTGGCTATCGTGCCTATCCTCCGCGCAGGGCTTGGTATGGTTGACGGCATGCTGGAGCTTATCCCTTCCGCAAAAATCGGTCACATCGGCCTTTACCGCGATGAAGAAACACTGGAACCTGTGGAATATTTCTGCAAAATGCCTACAGATATCAGTGAAAGGGATGTTTTTGTTGTGGACCCTATGCTTGCAACAGGCGGCAGCGCTGTTGACGCAATAAAGCTTATCAAGGCACGCGGTGCAAAGAATATCAAATTTCTCTGCCTTATCGCAGCACCTGAAGGTGTTAAAAAACTCAGCGAAGCACACCCTGATGTTGACATCTTCTGTGCCGCACTGGATGACCACCTCAATGAGAACGGATACATTGTTCCCGGTCTTGGCGATGCAGGCGACAGAATATTCGGCACAAAATAATATATATCATAATCGGTCCGCACTGTCTGTATATGACGGTGCGGATTTTCTCTGTGCAGATAAGCCGACAGCTGCCCGCATTATGAATTTGCCGCAAAAAAAACAAAAGCACCTGCTATGCAGGTGCTTTATTTTTGCCTGGAGATAAAAAGTGCCATGGGGATAAAAGATTGCCGGGATAATTGATTATTGCTTATTCGCCTTTTTCTGCTGCGAAGCATTCGCTGCACAGTACAGGTCTGTCTTCTCTTGGTTTAAATGGAACTCTTGCTTCTTTTCCGCATTTTGCGCATACGGAAATGTGATATTCTCTCTGACCTTTTACCTGATTTTTTCTTGCGTCACGGCATGGTTTGCATCTCTGTGGTTCGTTTTCAAAACCTCTTTCTGCATAAAATGCCTGTTCGCCAGCTGTGAAAGTAAATTCCTGTCCGCAATCTTTGCAAACTAATACTTTGTCTTCGTACATTGGTACCTCTCCTTAAAAATGTATTAGCCCTGTAAGAAATTAAACCAATGCCGCTGCTTTTTGCAAACGCTTTGCTTTAAGTTGCCCGGGCTTATATAATAAAGACCTTAGTCCCTATTTCCGTAATTTTTTGTGTATACGCTGTATAGCATTATTGACCGATTTTTCATCTTTCCCGGTCGTCTCTGCTATTTCCTTATAGGAATATTGCATAGTATACAGGCTGAAAACAAGAAATTCAAACTTTGACAGTTTCTGTTTTGCAGTTTTTATAAACTCCTTGTTCTGTTCCTTTATAAGAAAGTCATCTTCAAAGTCGGAAAAAGAGTCATCCTCCTTAAGTTCCTTTGCGTCGGATAAAATCTGATGCTTATGACTCTGGCTGGAATTGTATGCAGTTATAATACTGTTAAGAATACATTTTTTTGCGTATGTGGAAAAGCTGGCACCTTTGTCCGGAGAATAGCTCAGGACAGCCCTGAACAACCCGATATTGCCTTCCTGTACGGCATCCTCAAAATCAAAATAAGGAGTACGCAGCTTGTATGCGCAGGATTCAATGGAAGCTCTGAATTCCCTGAAAACATACTCCATATCCTTGTGAGATCCCTGCTTCGCCAAGGCAACATACTGCTCAATTTCCTTTTGCACTTTGATACCTCAGAAAATATATATAAAAAAATATAGTGTGTCGATTTTGTATTATTAAACATATTATACAAAAACAGACACACCATGTCAAATTATTTTTTATACCTTATACAAAATAAACAAATTGAGTTCAATTTATAAGCTGCATCTTACACAAATAAACCAATCAATCTCAATTTATTATTTATATTAACTTAAACACCGTCATCATATATCTTCTCTTGTAACAGTCCTTATCCATTTGCCTGAAAAAATACGTTTAAGTTCGATAACAATTTTTATAAACGCATCACATCTCATCGAAAGATATACAAAAGGTGCAGGGGCATGCAGCACAAGACCAAGCAGAACAGACAGTGGAATATTGATAAACCACATACCGCCGCCGTCCAGCAGAAGTGCCAGTTTTGTGTCACCGCCGCCACGGAGTACACCGACAATATTTACTATATCCAGAGCTGCGAGAGGCTGGATGCATACAACAACCGTGAGCATCTGGAATGCCGCAAGTTTTGCCTCAGGAGTTATGTTGTAGATGGAAAGGAACGGATTTCTTACAAGAAGAACCACAATGGACATTATAAAACCGATACAGAACGCTGTAAGGTTGATGGTAACCGCTGTTTTCTGCGCTCTTTCAAGTTTACCCTGTCCTATTGTCTTGCCGCAGATTACCGCAGCTGCATTTGCAACGCCGAAGGTAAATACAGATGAAAGATTATACACAACCGTTACTACACTGTTTGCTGCCACGAAGGTGGATCCGATGTGCCCCATGATGATACCTGTTGTAACGCTGCCCATACCCCAGATAAGCTCGTTGCCCATAACCGGCAGAGCGTGGTGGATAAAGTCCGGAACAAGGCTTTTATCAATTCTGAACATACAGTGCCATTTGAAACCGATTTTCTTCTCGATAAAGTACATATATACAAATGCACAGCAGAATTCAAACACTCGTGCAGCCACGGTGCCAACAGCCGCACCCTGTACGCCCAGTGCAGGTGCACCGAATTTACCGAAGATAAACATATAGTTTACAATTACATTCACGAAGAAGGACATGCCGTAAACTGTTGTGCTTACCTTTACCTGTTCAACCCCGCGCAGGGCAAGGAAATAGCTGTTGGAAAGTGAATAGAACACAAACCCCAGAGAAAGTGTCTTGAGATAGGAAACACCTGCCGCTATAACCTCTGTTTCATTGGAAAACAGGGACATTATCTGTTCTGTAAAGAAAAAACCCGCAAGGGAGAAAACAACAGAAACCACAAACATTGTCATTGTGGATATGCGCATAACACGGCGGATAACATCTGTGTTTCCTTTTCCCCAGTACTGTGAAATAAGCACCGACGCGCCGCCGCACACGCCAAAACCTGCTATCATCATAAGAAAGAAGGTCTGTCCGCCAAGGCTTGCGCCTGAAACCGCAATATCACCCAGTTCCCCGAGCATAATTGTATCCATAGCAGAAACACCGTGGTTTATTACATTCTGCATTGCTATCGGCAAAGCAACCGCAACCAGTGTTCTGAAATATTCTTTGTCAAAAACAAAATGTTTTTTCAGCATATATTTTCCTTTCTGAAACTATGTTGTACAGGCTGATTTTCAATATAACTTTTATTGTGTGCCAAATATCTGTGTGCTGATTAACAGTACCGTATCAATAGGTATTGCAAGCACCTTACTGTCTGATATTATGCCTTTATAATATGCTTTTATTGTTATCAAATCAAAGACAGTCAAGCGTCATCATAACAAAACAAAAGGTATTCAAACCAAATCGGTTCGAATACCATTATTCTGGTGCCGGTGGTCGGGGTCGAACCGACACGGTATCACTACCACAGGATTTTGAGTCCAGCACGTCTGCCAATTCCATCACACCGGCTTATACAGCTTTATTATTATACAGGACATTTTTATAAAATGCAATAGTTTTTTTACTGTTTTAGCGTCTTTTCCTCTTATTTTTTATACTTATTGCAATTTATTTCAAAATAATTCCAAATTGTTATGACAAATACAGGACATACTATGTTTGCCCAACTGCATTGCCGTCAATAATCTTTAAAACAAAATCTATGGGAAGGAATTGTTATGGAATATATAAAACTGCTTGGAATTCTCATTGTAGTCCTTGGTTTTGCACTGAGGCTGGATTCCATTCTTATTATTGTAAGCGCCGCTTTTGTCACCGCACTTGTCAGTGGAGTTGATATTGTCACCCTTGTAGAAACATTCGGAGAAAGCTTTGTTTCAAACCGGAGTATGACAATATTTATCCTTGTTATGCTGGTAACCGGCACTATGGAACGCAACGGCCTTAAAGAAGCTTCTTCTGCCCTTATAGGCCGCGTAAAAGGTGCCACAGCAGGAATTGTTATTGCCTCTTATGGCATTATCCGCGGCATATTCGGTGCTTTCAATGTAGGTATCGGCGGTGTTGCAGGTTTTATCCGCCCCGTGCTTATACCTATGGCCACCGCCACGGTTGAATCAAAGGGTTACAAGGTCAATGACAACCACCTTGAACAGATAAAAGGCATGTCCGCAGGAATAGAAAACATATCATGGTTTTTCTGTCAGGTACTGTTTGTAGGCGGGTCCGGCGCCCTGCTTGTTCAGGGCACACTGGCAAACCTGGGATATGATTCCGAACTTATAAAACTTGCCGCCATTGAAATACCTGTGGCACTGGCAGGTGTTGCCACAGGCATAGTCTATTATTATCTCAGGGACCGCCGCCTGTGCAGAAAATATTACATCAAGGAGAAATAATATGGCTTTTTTTACCAGTCCCGATATACCGATGATGACAAAGCTTCTTGAAGTTGTATATATAATCATCGGTATAATATGTATCTATACCGCAGGAAGAAACCTTTTTGACAGGGAAAATCCGTCACCCTGGGGAACTTCCCTTTTCTGGGGAAGTGTGGGGATTGTAATTGCTTTCGGCAGATGGCTGCCAAATATTGTAAATGGCAGTCTTATACTTCTGATGAGCGCAAGTGCCATACTGCGTCTTGTAAAGCCCGGACAGAACCTTACCCCTACTGCTGAACAGACAAAAGCCCGTTTTGAAAAGATAGGGATGAAAATATTTGTTCCTGCCCTGTCCATAGGTGTATTCTCCCTTATATTTGCCCTTCTTGGCGGAAATGCACTTGTTGGCACAGGCTTTGGTGTACTGGTGGCGATGATTCTGCTGTTTGCCTATTCCCGCGACAACAGGCCTAAAGTGTTCTTTGATGATGCTGCAAGGTTCCTTTCAATTGTAGGCCCCACAAGCATGCTGCCGCCTCTGCTTGCGGTGCTGGGCACTGTTTTTACCGTTGCAGGTGTGGGTGATGTTATAGCTGACATAGTTGGCAGAATTATACCCCAGGGCAATGTTACCGCAGGCATTATCGTGTATGCACTTGGGATGATGTTATTTACAATGATAATGGGCAACGCCTTTGCCGCAATAACGGTTATGACCGTGGGAATAGGTGCCCCTTTTGTTCTTAACTATGTAAAAGACCCTGCAGCAATGGTTATGCTGGCGCTCACCTGCGGATACTGCGGAACCCTGCTTACACCTATGGCGGCAAACTTCAACATTGTACCTGTGGCAATTCTTGATATGAAGGACAAGATGGGGGTTATAAAAAACCAGATTTTACCGGCGGCGGTAATGATTGTTTTTCAGATAATCTATATGATTTTAATAAAATAACGAGGTTGCTATGAACAGAACAAAAGCTTTGCGCGGAGCAAAAATTGTGATTGAAAACTGGATGTGCCTTAAAGAGGGAGACAGACTGCTTATTGTTACCGATTCAGGCCATAAGGAAGAAGCTGAACTTCTTAAGCAGATTGCAGAAGAAGCAGGCAGCAAACCCGATATAATGGTTGTACAGACCAAGGGAAAGCTGGTAGGGGTATATTTTGATGCCAACCCCTTTGCTTTCAGCGATTATGACTATATAATAGGTGCAACAGACTATTCCCTTGTCACCACGCTGGCAGCAAAGTATGCTATTCGAGAAGGCAAAAAATTTCTGTCACTTCCCCTGCACACCAACGACGGCCGCAGTATGCTTGAATACGATTTTATGATGTGTGATACCGACCGAAGCAGAACCGAAGCACAGGCGCTGATAAAAAAGTTGCAGAACGCCCATATAATTCACATAACCACTGCTGCTGGCACCGATATATATTTCTACAAAAAGGACCGTCAGGCAAAGTTTTTCAACGGAAAGGTCCACGACTGCGACGGATACTCTTCTGCAAGCATAGAAGTATATATACCGGTGCAGGAAGACAGGACCCACGGCACTCTTGTGGCTGACGGCTCTTACGGGTATGCAGGCAGGATTGTCACACCCTTCAGCATAGTGTTCAGCCACGGTAAAATCACAGAAATTGAAAACAGTGAAAGCGGAAATATCCTGAAACACTTTATCGATGAGTATAAAGATGATAAAATGTATACTGCAGGAGAATTCGGGATAGGACTGAATCCCCTTTCACACTGCGACGGCAACTGCTATATTGAAGATGAATCCTCCCTTGGAACAGTCCACATCGGCCTGGGCCGAAACCTTGCCCTTGGCGGAATCTGGGAGGCAAGCGGTCATTTTGACCTGACCATAAAAAAACCCGATGTATACGCAGACGGATTTAAAATAATCCATTCCGGAAAAATAATAATTTAAGGAGATTTTATATGAAAATTCTCATAACAGGTTTTGACCCTTTTGACAAAGAAAAGATTAACCCTGCATACGAGGCTGTAAAGCTGCTGCCCGGCAATATATCGGGAGCTGAAATAATAAAGCTGGAAATTCCCACTGTTTTCTGCAAAGGTGCTTTTAAAATGGAAAAAGCCATTGAAGAACACAATCCTGACTGTGTGATATGTGTAGGACAGGCCGGCGGCAGAAGCTGTATCTCTGTTGAAAAGGTGGCAATCAATTATATTGACGCAAGAATTCCGGACAATGACGGAAACCAGCCTGTAAATACAAGTATTGTTTCTGACGGTGATACAGCTTATTTTTCCACCCTGCCTGTGCGCGCTATAGTGGAGAATATCCGTGAAAAAGGCATTCCCGCAAATTTGTCCTTTACTGCCGGCACATTTGTCTGCAACGAGGTTATGTACCGTCTTCTGCACCTTATACACATTAAATATCATCACATCAGAGGCGGGTTTATTCATGTGCCGTACACAGCTGCACAGGCTGTAGGCAAACCTGACGGCACCGCAAGTATGGACGAAAAAACAATAGCAAAAGGTCTGGAATATGCCATTGAGGCGATTGTACAGGACAAAGAACACGGCAGCGGCAATCTGGGAACAACACATTGATTGATTTATAAATTGCTGCTTCCGTCAGACATTACCTTTATATAGAAAAATATATTAAATAATTTCAAAAAGTTCTTGACAATACAATAATCCTGTTATATAATAATTTAGCAACTTGTAAAGGGGTATAGTTCAATTGGTAGAGCAACGGTCTCCAAAACCGTAAGTTGTGGGTTCAAGTCCTACTGCCCCTGCCAAATTGTTTACAGTTGCTGATGGCCCGGTAGTTCAGTTGGTTAGAACGCTAGCCTGTCACGCTAGAGGTCGTGGGTTCGAGCCCCATTCGGGTCGCCATAAGGAGAAAGCAACTATCCGAAAGGACAGTTGCTTTTTCTGTAAATAAAGGGTTGAACAACAGGCTGTTATATCAATCTGGCAGAATTGCTGTCAGAATGCTGAAACAGAAAAATTGTCAAACACTTTGCTGTTATAGCTCAGCAGGCAGAGCACTTCCTTGGTAAGGAAGAGGTCGGCGGTTCGAATCCGCTTAACAGCTCCAATAAAAAAGACACATCTGTGATGTGTCTTTTTTATTTTGCACTTTTCCGTATTGCACCAATAAACTATACTAAACTTTATCAATATGCAATATAAACAAACACAAAAGGGAGCATAATGCTCCCTTTTGTTTATATATAACTTTGTACAAATTGAATATCCCTATATTTCAAACCAGAACTCTGTGCCAAGACCTTCTGTGCTCTCCACACCGTAGCGGAAGTTGTGGTTTTCCATAATCGATTTTACAATCGCAAGTCCGAGACCTGAGCCTGTTCTGCCCTCGTCCTTTCTTGCGCGGTAATATTTGTCGAACAGGTGCGGTATATCCTCCTGTCTTATACCTGTACCTGAGTCAAATACACTCACCTTTACCTTGCCGTTTTCCTGCACCTTTACAGCAACAACCACACGGGTATTTTCCGGTGTATGCAGCAGTGCGTTGGAGACAAAGTTGTGTATTGCTCTTTCCATCATCTGTGCATCGGCAAAAACATACGCATCTTCAGGGCCTGAATAGGCTATGGATTTGTTTTCCACCGCTGCTTTGTTGGAATAGACATATACAATGTCCTTGCACATATCGGCTATGTCAAACTGCACAATGTTCATCTTCTGAACACCCTGACTGAGCTTTGTGTATTCCATTACGGAGCCAACCATATTTGAAAGACGGTCAGTTTCGTCAATAATTGTGGTAAGCTGCTGATCGCGTATCTCCTTGTTGTCCCCTGTTATATCCTTGATGCTTTCCGCATACCCTTTGATGATGGTAAGAGGTGTACGCAGGTCGTGGGAGATGCTTGCAAGCAGTTCTTTCTGCATATTCTGGCTGTGCTGGATTTCCTCTGCCATATGGTTGAATTCCTGCGCAAGACGGCCTATCTCATCATCGGAGCGCACTTCAAGTTTAACATTGTAGTTACCCTTTGCAATCTGCTTTGTAGCATTTGACATCTTCATAAGCGGGCCCATAAACCAGGTGGACATTATTGTTGCAACAAGCAGCGACAGCACAATGGCAATCAGTGATGCTGTTCGCAGCTGACTGCTTACAATAGCTATTATAGATTCCGTTCTGGTAAGGTTTGTGGAAACGATAACCGTATACTCGCCGTTGTAGAATCTGCCCTTTACCGCCTGCCGGTTGCCCAGTTCGTCTTCAAGATGAATGTTGTAATTGTCCCTTGAATTATTACGGACCGCCTGACGCAAAGCAACTGCCTGCGCGGAATCAATTTTTCTCTGCTGCCCGAAATAATCATAGTTGTTGCCGCCTGAATGTATCTGGCAGGCATCGCCTATGCCTTCAAACAGAACCATACCGTTGCCGTTTTTATCGGCAATTTCCACACAGATGCCCACATTCACAAACCCTGAAATTTCTTCCAGGGTGTTCTGTGTAACGCCGCCCTCTGTTTCGATAGCGGATATTATTTTATCGGCCACACTGCTTATTTCCGCCTGAGTAACAGCATAATACATAGGCTTGAACATAAACACGGCCATAATCCATGTTATGCCTATGATGGACATATTGATAAGGAAGATAAGCGCAGCAAGTTTGTTGCGTATACTTTTTCTCATCTGTTAAATTCCTTTGTTTATTCCTTTGGCTCAAATTTATAGCCTACACCCCATACTGTTTCTATGCAGTCGCGGTATTCCTTAAGGTGGCTGCGGAGCATTTTGATATGGGTATCAACTGTTCTGTCTTCGCCGAAATAGTCATAGTTCCACACCTTGAGCAGAATTCTCTCGCGGGAAAGTGCAACGCCCTTGTTCTGAACAAGACATACCAGAAGGTCAAATTCCTTTGGTGTAACATTGATTGTTTCGCCCTTGATTTTAATGCTGTGGCTTGGAACATCGATAACCAGGTCGCCGAAAATATACTTTTCGTTGTTTTCTGTAAGTTCCGGATTTGCACGCATGGCAACAGCTTTAACCCTTGCCATAAGTTCTTTGGGTGAAAAAGGTTTTACCACATAGTCATCTGTGCCTGCTTCAAAGCCTGTGATTTTATCGTATTCTTCGCCTTTTGCAGAAAGAATTATTACAGGTGTTTTGAAACCGCGGCTTCTCATCTCTTTAAGACAGGTAATACCGTCCATAAAAGGCATCATAACATCAAGGATAACCATATCGATATCCCCTTTGGAGATAATATTGAGGGCTTCAATGCCGTCCTTTGCAAACTCTGTTTCATAGCCTGCTACTGTGAGATACTGTCCGATAAGTTCACGGATTTTAGGTTCATCGTCAACTACTAAAATTTTCATATCCAATACCCTTTCTGTCTTCAGATATATTATATATTATATAATTTTTCATTTTATATTTTATATAATAGGTGTTATAAGTTACAATTCTGTGAAAATGTGAAAATTTTTATTATATTCACACCATGGCTGCAGTATGAAAATTACTGTTATTTTGCTGAAACCTTTTTGCCTTTGATTTTTGTGCCGTTGACACTGTGGATAATTTCCAGTCTTTTTGCGAACGGGATTTCCACAGTTGTGTGTGTATCGCCGATGTGAATAGCGCCGATTTCGTTGCCTTTTACACCGCTTTCACCTGTAACAGCACCCAGTATCTGTTTTGGAGAAACACCGCCCTTGCGGCCGATTGAAAGGCGCATAGGATAGAAATTGTTGGATTTTTCCAGCAGTTCCTTTTTGTTCTTTTTGCCCTTTGCCTTTTCTTTAAAGAAAGCATTTTCCTTTTTGTCAGGCTTTCTGCTTTTTTCTCTGACGTCCTTGTCTGCTTTTTCCTTTGCAGGCTTTTCACTTCTGAGACTTTCAATTTCGTAAGGTTCTGTTTCTGCCTTTACCGCACGGACAATATCGCCCATCTGCATAAGCTGGCGCTTGTCCACTATAAATGTATAGCTTTCGCCTGCCTTGCCTGCACGGCCTGTTCTGCCTATGCGGTGAACATAATATTCTGTCTGTGTGGGAATATCATAGTTAAAAACCGCGTCCACATTGTTTACATCGATACCCCTTGCGGCAACATCGGTAGCAACCAGCAGCTGTACACCGCCTTTGCGGAACTCTTTCATAACCTTATCCCTGTCACGCTGACGCATATCCCCGTGGAGACCACGGGCAAAAATGCCCTTTTCCTCCAGCATCGGCACCAACATATCCACCATTTTCTTGGTATTGCAGAAAACAATGCCCAGCCTGATGCCCTCTTTTTCCATAATATGACAAAGTGCATCAATCTTTCTGCCTTTGGGGCATTCAACGGTAAACTGCTTTATTGTTTCAACAGTCATCTGTTTTTTTGCAACTTCCACAAGAACAGGGTCTTTCTGATAGTTGTTTACAATATCCAGGATTTCCTTTGGCATTGTGGCGGAGAAAAGCACGGTCTGTCTTTCTTCAGGTGTGGATTTCAGAATAGTTTCAATATCTTCACGGAAGCCCATATTGAGCATTTCATCCGCTTCGTCCAGCACTATCATTTTAAGATTCTGCAGCTTTAATGTTTTTCGGCCGATATGGTCCATTATTCTGCCCGGTGTGCCTACCACAATCTGACAGCCCTGACGCATAAGTGGAATCTGCTTTGAAAGCATCTGACCGCCGTAAACAGCCACTGTTTTTATATCGTGGGTATATTTCATAAGTTTGCGTATTTCGCTGCAGGCCTGAATTGCAAGCTCCCTTGTAGGCACCAGCACAAGCACCTGTGTAAACTTTTTGTTCATATCCTTGTCTATTGCCGAAATTGCAGGAACGCCGAAGGCGATTGTCTTGCCGCTGCCTGTCTGGCTTTTACCTATAACATCCCTGCCTTCAAGAATCAGCGGTATAGACTTCTGCTGAATTTCTGTAAGGCTTTCAAAACCCATATCATCCAGTGCTCTTTTTACAGCATTTGATACTTCAAAATTAATTTCCATTGAAACCTCTGTTTTCTGTATATGTATATATTTTATCTGTTTTACTTTAATTGCTGATGCTTCTGAACAGCTTTTCAAGTATACAATAAGATTTTATAAAAGTAAACCGATTATTTGAACGATCTGCAGATTATCCGACAAATGGTGCTGTACTTTTTATTTAAAATATGATATTATTTTAAAGTCATATAATGTGCGTCTGTAGCTCAGTTGGATAGAGCGTCAGACTCCGACTCTGAAGGCCGCTGGTTCGATTCCAGTCAGGCGCACCAAAAAAGACACGGAATAGAAGTTATTCCGTGTCTTTTATTTTTAGAACAAATTTGAGAAAAATTCTGCAATTCTTGCGAATATGCCTTTTTTCTGCCACTGTGCGTAGAGTGTTACGCTTTCTGTGATTTCAAATTCATCTCCCGGCATATAGCTTTCGCCTTTGCCGTCTGCCTGGGTGTTGTAGCCGAGAAACTCTGTATCGTTTGTGAATTTGTTTTCCTTTACTTCAATTTTATCACCGGCATTATATGCCTTTTTGTCAAGATAAAGGCCTTCACCGCCGTTTGCTGCATACTGAACATATACCTTGTCCTGAGAGAATTTATCTTCCATAAAGTCTGTTCTTGCAGTCATAAAGTCCTTAAGTCTTACAACCTGGTCGCCGTACCACTGAGGAACTTCGGCTGTTGTTCTTGCAAAGCCTTCTGTCCATTTGTTTTTATCCATAATTGCAGAATCTTTTGTGTAAGCTGCAAGGTCGCTGATATGCTGAATCAGGTTGTCCGCATTTGGTGCAAAGTCTTCTTCCCACACCTTTGCTGCAAGTTCGCGGAAATCTGCGTGGCGGCAGAGCAGAGAAACAAGGGTATAGTCGCCTGTATCGATTGTGCTGCCTGTTGCCATATAGTCTGTAGGGTCATCAAGGTTTCTTTCGCCTATAATAAAATAATGGCCCAGTGCCATATCAAAGTCCCATACAGGGCTTGCAAACAGTTTGCCGTTTGCGTCCTTGTAATAGTAGAAAGATGTTTTGCCTACATCCAGATTGCGCACATATTCCTGGAAAACATACATTCTTGCCATAGATACCGCATCAATATATTCGGTATAGTGTTTTCCTTCTTTATTGTAACCGTCATCGCTGAGCACAGCATCTTCAAGCTGCTGATAGTAACCGCGGATATATTCCACCTGCTCTTTGGATGCAAATTCAGGTTCCTTTACAACTATAGGCTGGCCGTAGTTACTTACAAAACCGCTTACTTCGTTGTCGTATCTGTCTGTAAGTTCACATTCAAGGAGATAGCCGCCTGTGATATCTTCAGGGTTGTTCGGAATATTAACCCATTTGTAAGAACCCTTTTCCTTGCCGCTTTCTTCGCCGCGTGTGCCGTCAGTTTCACATTCTTCAATGTCAATATCAGGGTTTGCTTCTTCTGTAAGGTCTGCAAGGTTTGTTATTTCAACGCGGTTGTCGCCTATTTCCACCTTCTCAATAAGGGTGTAATGGCCGTAGTATTCACCGTCTATCCAAAGGTCTACCGGCTGGGATTTGCTGCTGTAATAAAGGCCGACTGTGTCCGCAAGGTCCATTGCCACAATATTTCTGATATGTGTGATATCCACATAGTTTGCAAGAAGACTCCAGCTTTTATTTTTGCCCATGCCGAAGAGGTCTGTTTTTTCGTCCAGTTTGATGTTGAAAGGCTTTTTAGGCTGTGTCCATGTGGCATTGCCACGGCCTTTTATATAGTCCATCACGCCTGCATATTCAAATTTATCACCGTTGATGATATAGATATTTCCGCCTTCTTTATGGCTTTTGTCCGCAAGGACATCTTCCATACCGTTTTCTGTAAAGATATATACAGACGGAATATCAGCACCATAGAACACATCAAGATAATATGTACTGCCGTTATACACCACTGTATGTTCGCCCTTTGAAAGTGCTGTGACTGTATCGCCGTCAGACAGTGTTCTGCCGTCAACTGTAACGCTGCCTTCCCTTATCTGAACTGTAAGTTCTGTTCCTTCTGCAAGTTTTGGCATGGAAAGCAGATATCTGTTTTCTGATGCAACTTCTGCCCTGCCGCATTTTACAGCACTGCTGAAGGTATTTTCTGCAATTTCTGCAGAAAATACAAATCCCAGATTTTCAAGACCTGTTTCCGCCGCACTTACAGGCATGCCTGCAAATACTGCGAATACCGCAGCTGCTGCAAAGCATAATATGTATCTTTTTACATTTTTTAAAAAGTTTTTCATTTTTTATATCCTTTTATCAAAGTAATAATCTGTACAGGTTGTTATTTTACACAACAGCCGGTATTTTTTCAACCTTTATTATAAAATCTTCACATTTACTTTTAAAATACAAATCTGTTCAGCTGCAAGACAATATAACGCTGCAGATGGGTGAAATTTCATTTTTTCCATTCCCGTTTAAAAGCGCAGATTTTATTCAGCTGCAAGGCATATTGCCGACGGCAACCTTGGTGGTTGTCAAGGCAATATAACAATGCAGATGGGTGAAATATGCGCTTTTTACCAGTTGTTTACTGCAAGTTCTGCAAAACTGTATACCTTTTCCACATCCAGTTTTGTACCGTCGTCAAGAACCACCCATCCCCTGAATTCGCCGAACATCTGATGTGTGCAGTTGTCAATCCAGAGGATTTTTGCTGTTGTTGTTCTGTCGTAGGTAGGGTAAAGTGTCAGTTCCAGGC
>JAFSCM010000033.1 GCA_017436765.1 Oscillospiraceae bacterium | reverse complement strand
TTTAATCTGTGCCAGTACAGTGCCCACAGCAATCATAAGTGCGCACTCCACCATAGCACGGGTGTTTGTTCTTTTGTTTGACATAATAAAACTCCTTTGCCAATTACATAGGTATACTTTATTTTTGCCATAAAAACAAAAAACTCTGTGGCTATTGCCGCTGCAGCAGGCAATGTCCATCAGAGGAGTTTTAAAATAAAAAACCTCACAGCTGTACTGTGAGGGAATTTACATCACTTAAAAAACTCCCTCCGTCGGCATTATCCGAACCAGGTTAAAGGGTATATTCTCAGCCTTGAACAAAAGCACCGTACCGGTTAAAGTGCTTGTGTTCAGGGGGCACCCCTGTTTTTATGTTATCTGTATAATATCACCACATAATATTTTTGTCAATAAACTGAAAAAATATCATTGTGTTTTTTATCTGCAAGCAGCTGAAAGCATCAGATATATTTCTGCATTGAATCAGGTTTTACTGTCTGCAGACGATTTTTCTGCAGCTTTGACAGCTTTTGCAGCAGCCTTCTGCGCCTTTTTGTCTTCAGCTTTTTTATATGCGCAGTACTCTGCAAGCACGCATTTTTCGCACATTGCCTTTCTTGCTGTACACACAGCCCTGCCGTGTTCCACAAGGCGATGGCAGAAATCGTTCTGCTTTTCAGGTGCAACAACCCTTTTCAGTTCCATCTCAACCTTGTACATATCTGTACTGTTTAAAAATCCGAGACGGTTGGAAAGGCGTATGCAGTGGGTATCCGCCACAATGGCAGGCTTGCCGAAAACATCACCCAGAATAAGGTTGGCGCTCTTTCTGCCTACACCCGGCAGTTTCAGCAGGTCTTCCATATTGTCAGGCACAACACAGTTGTATTCATCCCTCAGCATCTTCATACACAGGTTTATATCTCTTGCCTTGCTTTTTCCAAGACCGCAGGGACGCACAATTTCTTCTATATCCTTAGGGTCGGCATCTGCAAGGGCAGAAATAGTGGGGAATTTTGCAAATAATGTGGGGGTTGTGGCATTTACCCTCAGGTCTGTGCACTGTGCCGAAAGGCGCACCGCAACCAGCAGCTGCCAGGCAGTTTCGCTGTCCAGAAAGCATTCAGCCAGGGGATATTCATTTTCCAGCGCAGCAACAATCGCTGCCGCTTCCTTTTTTGTTTTCATACCATAACCTCCGTTTTTTACTGAGAAAAGTATATCATTTTGCACAGCTCACTACAAGTGACCAGGTTACACAAGGCGTCTGTATACTTCAACTTTTTACCGTTTGAACTGATTTGGGTATAAAAAATTACCTCCGTCAAAATGACAGAGGTAATTATGTTTACAAAGTATGACTGTTCGTAAAATTGGGATTTATCGTTATAACTCAATATTGATTTCGTACTTATCTCCAATGAGTATATAGTTCACATCATGCTTCTGCGCGAGGGCTAATATTTCTGCATTATCTGCCAACACACTCTCCATTGTGCACCGTTCATCATCCAAACGGTTTTCAATGACAGTTGCATATTTCTTTATGTCAGCAAAGTGATTTTTGATATACTCCTCACTCATTACCAGACAGTAATATTTGATGCTTTCAAGATATTTGGAGTCAAAGTCCTTCTGCCAATCGAATGGAATATAGCAACCTTCGACAATTAAGTTCTGCTTGTTTTCAATAGCGGTTTTTATCATTTCACGGACGATGGGCCATAAGTATGCGGTCAAATCATTATCATCACTCATAGGAGTAAGTTCTGTATTTCCACTACGAATTAAACCCATTTTTAGGTGGTCTATTGAAAGATATGGGTATTTATATTTTTCAAGCAGTTTTTGGGCAAGTGCAGTTTTGCCTGTATGCGATGCTCCGGTAATTAAAACAATCATATCAATCATCCCCACAAATTCAAATTTATATTTCAGTTTCACTTTATCATATTTTTCTGTTTGTATCAATGTCTGGCGGAATTGGCAAAGTTGAAACCTGTCAGATTAAAAGTAGATGTATCTTCCAAAACCTTGTTTTATACAGTTTTTTAATGTATACTTAATTAGATAAAACTGTATGTGGAGTTGATGATATGAGTATGCCTCTTGCAGCGGCAATAAGACCGCGGGAACTTTCTGATGTATGCGGTCAGAAGCATCTGCTGGATGAAAACAGCGTTTTCCGCCGTGCAATTGAAAAGGGTGTTACACCCAATATGATATTCTTTGGTCCGTCAGGTGTGGGCAAAACCACCGTGGCGTCCATTATTGCGCGCAAAACAGGCAAAAAGCTGTTCAAACTCAACGGCACACAGAGCTCCACAAGCGATATCAAGGATATTATCAGCCAGATAAATACTTTCGGAACTGAAAACGGTATACTGCTGTATCTTGACGAAATTCAATATCTCAACAAAAAACAGCAGCAGAGCCTGCTGGAGGTTATCGAGGACGGCAGTGTTACCCTTATAGCCTCCACCACAGAAAACCCGTATTTTGCAATCTTCAATGCTATCCTCAGCCGCTGTACAGTGTTTGAGTTCAAGCCACTTACAGCTGCAGATGTAAGTGAAGGAATAGACAAGGCGGTTGCAAGATACAAAGAAGAAAACAATGCGGTTATAGCCATAAGTGATGAGGCAAAGCAGACCTTAAGCTACGGCTGCGGCGGCGATATGCGCAAATGCTACAACGCCCTTGAGCTGCTTATTGCGGCGGCAAGGGAAGAAGACGGAAAGCTGGTTATAACCGATGATATGGCAAAACAGGTTACACAGCGCAGCTCCAACCGTTTTGACAATTCAGGTGATGTGCACTACAATCTGCTGTCCGCTCTGCAGAAATCCATCCGCGGCTCAGATGAAAATGCCGCCCTTCACTACCTTGCAAGAATTCTTGAAGGAGACGGCCTTATTTCAGCCGTAAGGCGCCTGCAGGTTATCGCCTGTGAAGATATAGGTCTTGCATACCCCCAGGCAATAGCCATTGTAAAGGCCTGCTGCGATATGGCTCTGCAGACAGGTATGCCGGAAGCAAGAATACCCCTTGCCGATGCGGTGATTCTCCTTGCCACAGCGCCAAAATCCAACAGCGGTGAATCGGCCATCGATGCAGCCTTTGCAGATGTAAAAAGCGGCAATTTCGGCGATGTTCCGCCACATCTTAAAGATGCATCCACCTTTGAAAACAAAATGCTGGATGCTTCAAAACGCTATAAATATCCGCACAGCTATCCTAACCACTGGATAAAGCAGCAGTATCTGCCTGACAGTATAAAGGACAGGGTATATTACACCTACGGCGAAAACAAAACCGAACAGGCGGCAAAGGCATACTGGGATAAAATAAAGAAATAAAATACAGCAAATAAAAAAGCCCTCATTCCGAGGGCTTTTGATTTCTTTATTAATCTGCAAGGTCAAACTGTTCCTTGTCAACACCGCAGAGAGGACAAACAAAATCATCCGGCAGATCTTCAAATACAGTACCTGGAGCGATACCCAATTCTTCGTCGCCAGCATCTTCGTCATAAATCCATCCGCAAATCATACAACCGTAACGTGCCATAATATAAATCTCCTTTGTTGATGATATTACTGAAAATCAGTTTTAATGTTAGCTATATACTATCGCCACAGTCAGTGCCGTGTCAATAGGTTTTGTATGAAAAAACGGTGAATAAAACACACTTCGATGTAATTTGTGAAAGATAGCCAAAATTGTCAAAAAAATTTTTTAATATTCTTCTATTCAAAAATGAAATTAAAATTGTAACATAGATTAATTGGTGGTATACTATATTAGTGTTGATATTTAATTATCAGCTGCAAAGGTGGAGGTGTAAAATGTTAAAACAGGCTTTCAGCAACGATATATATATTGAAAAACAGTCTCACGAAATCAAGGAGCGCATCAGACGCTTTGACGGTAAACTTTATCTGGAATTCGGCGGAAAGCTGTTTGATGATTTCCATGCTTCCCGCGTGCTTCCGGGATTTAAACCCGACACAAAAATCAGGCTTCTGCAGTCCCTTGCAGACCAGGCAGAAATTATATTCTGCATCTCTGCGGATGATATAGAAAAAACAAAGGTCCGTGCTGACCTTGGCATCAGTTATGATATGGATGTCCTGCGTCTTATTGACGAGTTCAAGGGTATGGGCATTGCGGTAAACAGCATCGTTATCAATAAATACAATCATCAGCCTGCAGCGGATAATTTTATGCGCAAGCTGGAAAACCTTGGCATAAAAAGCTATAAACATTATGTTATCCCAAACTACCCGGGCGATGTAAACAGCATTGTAAGTGATGAAGGCTACGGCAAAAACGAATTTGTGGAAACCACAAAGCCACTTGTTGTCGTAACAGCCCCGGGCCCCGGCAGCGGCAAACTGGCAGTGTGCCTGTCCCAGGTTTACCACGAACACAAGCGCGGCGTTATGGCAGGTTATGCAAAATTTGAGACATTCCCTATATGGAATCTCCCTCTCAAACACCCTGTAAACCTTGCATACGAAGCTGCAACAGCAGACCTGCTGGATGTAAATATGATTGACCCTTTCCATATGGAAGCATACAACGAAATAACAGTAAACTACAACCGTGATGTCGAAGCTTTCCCTATTGTAAAAACAATCCTTACAAAAATCACAGGGGATGAAAATTTCTACCGTTCTCCTACCGATATGGGTGTTAACATGGCAGGCTATGCCATTGTGGATGATGAGGCCGCACGCTATGCTTCCGCACAGGAGATTATAGCAAGATACTACACAGCTCTCTGTGACTACAAAATGGGCAAAATCGAACATAAAACAGTTGAAAAGCTGGAAACTATTATGAATCAGATGCAGCTCAATGCAGCAGAAGACCGCCCGTGCGTAAAACCTGCGCTGGAAAAAAATAAACAGACAGGCAAGAACAGCGTTGCATACGAACTCTGTGACGGTACAATCATCACAGGCAAGGCAAGTGACATTATGTCTGCAACAAGCTCTGCAACGGTAAATGCCATCAAATATCTCAGCGGTATTCCTGACAATATCAAGCTTATTCCTGCAGAGGTTCTTGTGCCTATGCTCAAACTCAAAAGAGAAGTTCTTGGCAGCCGTACTTCAGCGCTCAAGCTTGATGATGTGCTTCTGGCACTTACAGTTTCAATGGCAACAAATCCTATGGTGGAACAGGCACTCAATCAGCTGCCGAAGCTCCGCGGATGTGACCTGCATTCATCTGTAATGCTCAGAACAGGGGATGTTTCCACCCTTAAAAAGCTGGGTGTACGCGTAACCTGCGAGGATAAATTCCCTGAAAACAGTATGTATTTCTAACTGAATATTATCACATAAATTTTACAGCCTTGATATTCTTCAAGGCTGTTTTTTTGTCTGCAGATATGTTAATATAAATACATTGAATAAAACATGAAAAGAGGGTGGCTATGAAAAGATATCCAAAGAAAATACTGTCGTTGATTATATCTGTTGTTGTGTTTGCATCGCTGGTTTCAGGCTGCAAAGCAAAAGCTCCTGCAGAAGATGCAGTTTCTTCTGACAGCACGCAGATAACAGAAAGAACACCTGTGCCTGAAAATACACCGCAGACGGAAAGCACAGAAGACGAGGACCTTGTATACTACGGCGAAGATTATACCGCACCGCTTGATGTGGCGGCCTATATCTATGAATGGGAAGAACTTCCCCCTAATTTTATCACCAAAAACGAGGCGAAAGAGCTGGGCTGGGATTCGTCAAAAGGCAATCTGTGGGATGTGGCATACGGTATGTCCATAGGCGGCGACAGATTCGGCAATCGTGAAGGACTGCTGCCTGAAGGGGAAGAATACCGCGAATGTGATGTCAATTATGCAGGAGGATACCGCGGCGCGGAAAGGCTGGTTTACAGCATTGACGACTACGATATCTACTACACAGCTGACCATTACGAAAGCTTTGAGCAGGTTTACAGCTATGAAGAGGGCTATGTCTGGGAATAACAGACAGACTGTACACTATAAGGAGAAATTATGAAGAAGGCTGAAATAAATCTTGGATGGGAAAAGGAAAAAATCCACTGTGTCCTTGCAGAAGAACTCGGGTTTCCTCCGTATTACGGCAAAAATCTTGATGCCCTGTATGATGTGCTGACAGAGATGAGCGAGGAAACTGTTATTAAAGTGGAAGGTGAATCCATATACGGCAAAAAACTGGTTGCTGCTATAACCGATGCAGCAACGGTAAATGATAAAATCAGAATAGAAACAGCAGAGGAAAAGACAATGACAATCAATGAAGCAAAAGAAAAACTGTATGCCCTGCAGGCAAAGCTGACAGCATACAACCACGCAACAGCAGTGCTCTATTTTGACGGTGCAACAACAGCACCAAAGGGCACAGGCCCAAACCGCGCACAGACCCTTGCTGTATTAAGCGGCGAAATCTACAGGCTTTCCACAGGGGAAGAAACTGTTCAGCTGCTGGAATACCTTGAGGCAGAAAGCGCGCAGCTTTCCGAAAAGGAAAACCGTATGGTAAGCCTTATGCTCAAAGGTATCCGTCAGATGCAGAAGATACCTTTTGACAGATATGTTGAGCATCAGAAGCTTATAAGCGAGGCGGATGATGTATGGCACAGAGCAAAGGATAAAAATGATTTTGAAATGTTCCGTCCGTACCTTGAAAAGATTTTTGCTTTCCAGAAGGAGATTGCCGCATACTGTGCACCTGAAAAGGACCCTTACGATTACTGGCTGGGTGAATTTGAAGAAGGCCTCAGCAAAGCAAAATGTGATGAATTTTTCTCCACACTCCGCAGCCGCATAGTACCGCTTATTGCAAGGATAAAGGAAAAACAGCAGGTAAGCGATGCAAGTGTAAACGGATATTTCTACGAAGAACAGCAGGCACAGTTTTCGCAGTATCTTATGGATGTTATGGGCCTTGACAAAAACCACTGCGGCATAGCAACAACAGAACATCCCTTTACAACAACACTGGGCACACACAGCGATGTGCGCATCACCACCAAATACCACACCGACAATCTTTCCCGCTCCATGTACAGTGTAATACACGAAGGCGGCCATGCACTTTACGAAATGGGTGTTGCAGACGAATTTGCTTTCACCGTGCTGGACGGCGGTGTAAGTATGGGCATTCACGAAAGCCAGAGCCGTTTCTACGAAAACTACATCGGCCGCAGCCGCAGCTTTGTGGAATACATTTTCCCGCAGATGCAGAAAATCTTCCCGCAGCTTGCAGAATACACAGCAGAGGATGTTTACAGGGCGGTAAATATGTCCGAAACAGGCCTGATAAGAATTTTTGCAGACGAGCTCAGCTACCCGCTTCACATTATGGTGCGGTACGAGCTGGAAAAACGGGTTATGGCAGGGGAACTTGAAGTTAAGGACCTGCCTGCAGAGTGGAATAAAATGTACAGGGAATACCTTGGCGTTGAAGTGCCGAACGACAAGGACGGCGTGCTTCAGGACAGCCACTGGTCAGGCGGCAGCATAGGCTACTTCCCGTCCTATGCGCTGGGCACAGCATACGGTGCGCAGTTCCTTAAAAAGATGAAGGAAACTGTTGATGTGGATAAATGCATCCGCGAGGGCAACCTTGCACCAATCAACGACTGGAACAGGGAACATATCTGGCAGTACGGACAGCTTTACACACCGCAGCAGATACTGGAAAAAACAGTGGGCAGCTTTGACCCCAATGTTTTCTGCGATTATCTGGAAGAAAAATTCGGCGAAATATATAATCTGTAATATAAAAACAAATTAAAAGGCTTACAGCAACAGCTGTAAGCCTTTTTGTCTTTGTGAAACTTATGATGATGTATGTTTATTCCGCAGACACTTTCCGGAAAACAATTACATATCAAGTATTGCCAGCAGGATAACCCCAAGGAGCACCATGCCGATAACAACATACTGTTTTTTCTGCAGCTTTTCTTTAAGGAAGATGTGGGACCACAGAACGCTGAATACTGTATAGCTGCCTATTGCAGGTGCAGCTACGATAGCATTTCCACTGAGCGCAAAAACATATGTGAACTGGCCGATTGTTTCAAAAATTGCGGCCACACCCTTGAATTTGTCGTTTTTAAGTGTAATTTTGTCCTTTTTAACGGCAAGCACATAAACTGCACAGAGAATGCCAACAACCATAAAGGTAAGCTCATAGCTGATGTTGCATACAACCTCAACAGTGTCCTCTGTAATGCCTCTGTAGAAAACTTCAGGCATTGCAAAATCAAAGTACAGTCCGTCAAGGAATGTGCCCATAGCATCAATGATGAGATAAAGCACAGGGAAAACAATTGCAAGCACGCTTCTCTCGTATTTGCGGTCAATCTTCATACCTTCGCTGCTGCGTGCTTTGTCTGTGTCGATTTTTTCAAAGACTGCAAGCAGGAAAATGCCCAGGGAGATAAGGATTACCGCAACAAGAGCAAGAGGCGGCATTGTCTGCTTGAGCAGCACAAAGCACATCAGGGCAACCATTGCGCCCGAGGAGTTGCAGATAGGGGATGAGATGGAAAGCTCTATGTATCGCAGACCCATATAGCCGAACATCATTGAGATAATGTACATTGCACTTACAGGCAGGTATGCAATAAAGTTGAACCACTGGTAGTCAACGCCGCCAACAGTTATCTGCCAGACTGCGTGAACACCCATTACAAAACCGACAGCCATAAGCATTTTGAAATGGCTGAGCTTATCTGAGGGCTGTGTGCCCATCTTGCTGAACAGGTCGGAACCGGACCACATCAGGATGGTGCAGATTGTAAACAAAAACCACATAAAATTATACCTTTTTCTTTCTCTTATATATAAATATTCATTATAATCATGCCTGCGCAATCATATGTCTGTAAATCAGACAGACAAAAAGTATACTATAAAATATAAAAAAATACAATATAAAACAGGAAAATATACCGGGAAAAGTGTAAATCTGACAAAGAAATACAGAGCTGTGAAAAAACAGGCATAATAATATATTTGGTAAAAAAATGTTTGTCAAGAGAAAAATTTTTTACCATTAAAATTATTATTGACAATTTGACATAATGGATGTATAATTTCATACTGTATAAAAATGGCTAATTAGGCTCATTTTGAGATTTTTTGGTAAATTTATCGTCAAAAACGACAAAAAATCAGCTTAAAAATCTGTCATTTATACGAA
>JAFSCM010000003.1 GCA_017436765.1 Oscillospiraceae bacterium | reverse complement strand
GCTGTTGTAAAGTTGTTTACTTCTTTATACTCTTCAATTTTTGAGAAAAGAAGACCTGCACCTGAAAGAATCGGCAGGATAATTGCGAATACAGTTAAAAATTCCATATCTACCGTCCTTTCCTTACAACAGACCCATACCAACTGTAATTACATCCATTACAGGCTGGTAGAAGAGACCGAGTAAAACATTAACAATAATAAACACCGTCATTGCAAAAGTATAGGATGGAGCATTTTTATGTCTTTCAACAACCTCACCCTCTGTTTTGCTGAAGATAATAGAGATAACTCTGATATAGTAGATTGCGTTGAGCACTGTACTTACCGCAAGTGCAAAGAGTGCAACCCACATTTTTGCACCCATACCGATAGCTGCCATGGACAGATAGTATTTTGCGCCGAAACCTGCAAAGAAAGGAATACCAATCATAGACAGGCTGCCGATAAGAAACGCAGCTGCTGCCAATGGGTTGCGGTATGCCGCGCCTTTAAGGCTTGCAAAATCCTTTTTGTGTCCGCTTGCAGATGCAAGACCGCCTGCAGAGCTAAAGAGCATAGGTTTTGTAATTGCATGTACAATAATGTGGAAACAGGCAGCGATAAGGCCCGCCATATTTCCAAGACCAATGCCCATATAGATATAACCCATCTGTGCAACAGATGAAAAAGCAATCATGCGTTTGATATGGTTTTCCCTGATTGCATCAATGGAACCGATAATCATTGCAAGAACAGCCATTACAAAAAGAATATTGAGTGCTTTGAGCTCCACAACAACTTCAAGGCCTATTACCCTTACGATAATCTTGATGAGCATAATGATGTAGCCTTTAAGAACAAGACCTGAAAGGATAGCACTTGATGCTGTTGTGGCACTGCCGTGTGCGTGGCTGAGCCATGTATGGAAAGGATAGAGTGCACTCTTGATTGCCATTGCAACACATATAAGACCGAGAATAATTGTGAGAGGAATCTGATACTGACCTGTGGCAAAAATTCTCTGGAATGCATCGTGTGCAGGCACCATAAGCAGCTGTCCTGTTATACCGTATGTAAGCACTACCGAAAGCAGGAAAAGACCTGAACCAAGAAGGCTCATAATAAGATATCTCAGTGTTGCTGCAAGTGTTTTGCCGCTTTCTTTTGCCATAACGATTGCACATGCTGCGATTGTGTTGATTTCAACAAAAACATACGCTGTAAACAAGTCGTTTGTATAGATAAGCGCAAAGAGAGATGCAAGCAGAAGGTTTATCATTATATAGTAATAATGAACATTTCTTGGCTTTACATCGTGGAAGATTTCTTCCTTGCCGGAAATAAGGGAACAGAGTGTTACAAAGGAGAACACTGTTGCAAGGAGTGCTTCAAGGGGACCGAAGCGGATTTCGTTACCCCAAGGAGCAGGATAGTGACCCATCATAAAGGTAAAATACTGAGGTTCACCTATTAAAAATATCAGCAGAGCGCCGTTAAGCACTAAAGTTGCTGCAACAATTACTGTGTTGATGCGGAATGCCCATTTGCCTCCCAACATGGATGTAAGGACACCGCCGAACATTGTAATGAGGATACAGAAGAAAGTAAAATTGGCTATGAATGGCATTTTAATCTTCCTCCTGTCCTGCCCTGAACATAATTTCGTCTATGTCCAGAGTATGATATTTTCTGTAAAGTTTCTGTACAAGTGACAGAGAGATGGCTGTTACACTTACCGAAACAACGATACCTGTAAGAACAAGGCTGGACGGAATAGGGTTGATATATGTTTCCATTGCCAGATCGCCGTTTACAATGATAGGTGCAAGTTTGCCGTGGATATAACCTTTTGCCGCAAGGAAAAGATAGATAGCTGTATCCATAATATTAAGACCGATAATCTTTTTGATAAGATTCGGGTGGAGAAGCATTGTTGTAAAGCCTATGCCGAAAAGGATCATGGCTCCAGCTTCATAGTAGTTCACAAATAAATTAGGACCCATTATATTTCCTCCTTTGTGAATAATGCATAGAAACTGTACATTGTCATTGTTACAACAAAACCAACAGCTATATTAAGCGGCAGGATAATACCTGCAGACATAATTCTGCCCGGTATACCCGGTTTTATTATTGAGTGCAGATGGTTTGCCCCTGTAAAGAAAGAATATCCCTTTGCAAGTGCATAGAATGTAAGTGAAACAAAAGTTATAATTTTGATAAGTTTTTCTGTAATGACAGGTCTTACCCTTCTGTAACCGTAAGCGGATGAGAAGAGGATAAGGCTTGCGCCCATAATTGCACCGCCGGAAAAGCCGCCGCCAGGTGAAAGATGTCCGTTGAATACAACATAGATACCAAGCATAAGGTTGAACGGTACCAGCACCATTGCCAGCTGTTTGAGAACAGGGTCACGTTTTGGGTTGTAGTTTCCAAGATTTTCTTCTTTCCCCTTTTTGCCCTTTCTCATAAGCATCATTACACTGCAGGATGCTACAAAAAGCACGCAGCTTTCGCCGAATGTATCGAATGCACGGTAGTCAAGGATAACACCTGCAACAATGTTTACAGCACCTGTCTCCTCCATACCCTTTTCGATATATCTTTCAGTAACTTCATTGTTTACCGGGTTGCCTGCTTCGCCGTATGGCGGCAGATATGAAACTGTAAGCAGAAGTGTTGCTATAATACATGTTGCTATAAGGCAGCCTATGGCAACATATGCGCGTTTAAACAGCTTATAGCTGTTTCTGTCGTGCCATACTGCATATCTTTCTGCTATGGATTTTTCTTTATGGTTGGACTCTCTGCGAACCTCTGTTTCCTTCACCTTTGGCTCAAAGGAAACTTCGCCGTCCATAAAACGCCTGAAAGCGGTGATGTATCTGTTATTCTTCATCAGGTTCATCCTCCTCTTTAAGCTTGTTTACATTTTTAAGTGTTATGTAGAACAGAACACCTGTTACACCTGCACCTACCGCCGCCTCTGTGATAGCAAGGTCAGGAGAACGCAGCAGCAGCCAGATAACACACATAATTGCACTGTAGGATTCAAAAATCAGTACAGTGGAAAAAAGATTCTTTGCAAAACATGTGGCAATAGCGCAGATAATGAGGAATATAAGCAGTATAATCTCAAATGTTATCATGTCTTACTACCTCACATTCGTCAAGAATATCTTCGTTGGCAATAGCTTCTGTCCTTGCAAGGAAGTGTGAACACACAGGGCTTGCAACCCAGAAGAAGATAATCATAATGATCATTTTTATGCTTATCATATTTATGCCAACTTTGATTATAAGCCCGACAAGGATGAGAATAGCACCCATTGTATCAGCTGTTGCACCAACCTGCATACGGTTGAGCACATAGCTGAAGCGGTAGTTGCCTACCAGTGCGGTGATAATTACATTGACACCTGCGAAGATAAAAAGCGCGGAAAGAATAAGTCTTATCATAATTACTCTGCCTCCCCTTTCACTTCGTTTACCTTGTCTTTAAGATTTTTAAGGTCATTTGCTTTTTCTTTGTGGTGACTTCTGAGATATGCTTTGCAAAGAATAATTACAGAAACAAAGCCCAGAACCGCATAGATAAGCGCAATATCAATAATATAGTTTTCACCCTGCATTACAGCAATAAAACAGATGAACAGCATCACAACTGTGCTGATACTGTTAACCGCAAGAAGTCTGTCGGAAAAATGAGGGCCAAGTATAGTTCTGATAAAATAACCAAACACAACCAGTGCCAGCACTATAAGCATAACAACGACAAAACCGTTATATATCATTTCAGCCACAGCAGTTTCCCTCCATAATCTTAAGCATTTTTATAAATACAGAGTCTTCTATGCCCTCTGCAAGTGTATAGTCCAGCGCATGTACACAGAAGTGGTTGCCATCCACATCCACAGTGATTGTACCAGGTGTAAGTGTTATTGAGTTAGCGAGAACAAAGCGGAGAAATTCGCTTTCAATATCCACATCAAAGAACACCATCTGTGGCTGAATTTCAATTTTTCTGCTGTATACGCGTTTATACACTGCAATGGCAGATTTGAATATCTCGATAATCAGTACCACAAAATATGTAAGAATCCATATAATATTCTTTGCCACACACAGCTCATATTTTGGTGAATAATCGAGAAATTTGCACATAAACCAGAAAATCGCAGCGGCAAAAACCACACCGAAAGCAAAAATTTCCACTGTGATTTTACCGTTTAGAATTATCCAGAACAACAGTAATAAAACGTACATTTCTATCTCCTAAGTTTGTAATATGGTATATCGGTGGGTTTTGATTCAATTTCTTTTTACTAAATTAAAACCTACCTAAAACACTTTAAATCCGTGCAAGCGATAAACTCGCATTGCACGGATTATTGTTTCTGCAAATATGAAAGATTATTCTCTTTCAATTTTGATGCCTGTTATTTTTTTATTTTCAGATACTTCTGTGTCGTGTTGTTTGTTGTGTTCTTTCATATCCTTATTAATAAAGAAGAACAAAATTTCACGGAGCACAATAATTGCACCGAGCATTATAATTTCGTCTTTTGTTCTTACAATAACAGTTCTGAGGATTTCTGCAGCCATTTTAAATTCAAGACCGGTAACCATTGCCGTGCCAAGGTCATGGCGAAGTTCTGATGTGTTGCCGTCCCTAAAAAAGGCTTTAAGATAGTCCTTAAATGCTTTAAATGCACCTGTAACTATAATGAAAATGCCTATAATTTCAATAATGTGGATAAGTACAGGCAGATATTCATGCAACAAATGCTCCAACATTTATATTACCTCTTTGTTTTGATTATTTGTTAGGTACAGATTCCCAGTCTTTGAGGAATTTTGCGATACCTGCATCTGTAAGCGGATGTTTTGTCATCTGTTCGATAACTTTGTATGGAACAGTTGCAATATGAGCACCTGCAAGTGCAGAAGATGTAACATGAATTGGGTTTCTGATGGAAGCAGAGATGATTTCTGTTTCGATACCGTGGATGTTGAAAATTTCTGCTACTTCGCTGATAAGGTTGATACCTTCCTGACCGATATCATCAAGACGGCCTACAAATGGGCTTACATATGTTGCACCTGCTCTTGCTGCAAGCAAAGCCTGTGTTGCAGAGAAGATAAGTGTAACATTTGTTTTGATGCCTTTTGCAGAAAGAATTTTAACTGCTTTGAGACCTTCAATGCACATTGGAAGTTTGATAACGATATTTGGATGAATTTTTACAAGTTCAAGTGCTTCTTCAACCATTTTTTCGCTTTCAAGGGAGATAACTTCTGCAGAGATAGGGCCATCAACAATAGCTGTGATTTCCTTTACTACTTCTTCGAAGATTCTGCCTTCTTTAGCGATAAGGGATGGGTTTGTTGTAACACCGCAGATAACGCCGAGGTCATTGGCTTTTCTGATTTCTTCTACATTTGCTGTATCGATAAAAAGTTTCATTTTTAATCCTCCACTTTGATATAATATATCAGTTGATATAATTTTACTCGCATTATTTTATCATACTGAAAGCAGTTTTACAATACTTCTTTACAAGTTAATTTAAAAATAGTAAAATGTTTAAGTACAATAACAATTATAGGAGGTGTCTTTATATTATGAATGAAAACGCTGCTTTTTCTGCCGGCGTAAGATTCGGCGGACTTACCGACAGAACCGAGATAAAAATTCTCATCTGCTACCTTCTGGCCAGTGCCGGGCAGCCTCTTACCGCACAGCAGATTATCGACACCCTTGTAGGACAACAGCTGGTTAATTATTTTGAACTTCACGACGCCCTGTCACACCTTTCGGCACAGAACATTATTACCGACAGTGACGGTGTCTATTCCATAACCGAAGAAGGCATTGATATAAGCAGACAGCTTGAAAAAGCCCTGCCTTTTTCTGTCAAAGAACGGGCATATAAAGCTGTTATCGAAATTCTGCAGTATGAAAACCTGAAGCGTCAGAACAAAACCCTTATAACACCTCTTGAAAAAGGCGGCTATAATCTGAACTGTACAATTTCTGACAACGATTTTACTCTCTTTTCCTTTGACCTCCATATGCCTGATGAAAAGAGTGCAAAGTTTGCAGAAGAAAAATTTATAAAATACGGTCAGGAAATTTTCAAATGCGTTCTCGGCATCACAACAGAAAATCCTAAAATGTACAAGGACTTTCTTGAAAAATGCGACAATTAAATACGGTATTTCAAACAAAAGACTTCCCTGAAAATCTGTTCAGGGAAGTCTTTTTATGTAACATATTTCTGTTTTTTATTCTTCAACAACTTCTGCTTCAGGAGCATTTTTCTTTACGGATTCAATGCCGTTAAGGCAGCTTGCTTTTGCTTTGTAGCCTTCGCTTACTGCAATAATCTGACCGTTTGTTGCTTTGAGACGGAAACGGTATTCGCCTGCTTTGTCTTCATAAACTTCAAATTTAGGGTGTTTTTCTGCTGCGAAACCTTCAACTGTCTGGTCTTCAACTGCTGCTGCAGGAGCATTTTTTCTTACACTTTCAACGCCGTTTCTGCATGCGTCTTCTGTTGTGTACACTTCGCTTGTGGCGATAACTTCGCCGTTGCCTGCCTTAAGATCAAATTTAACGCCTGTGTTTGTCTTGCGAACTACGAATTTACCCATAATGTTTCCTCCTTTAAATCTGCGGAACAATTTTTCTTACTTTTAATATATAATAGTCCGCGACAAATTTCAAGAAAAAATCTTAATATTATAAAGTAAATCCGATAAAAAACTGCACCAGGGTACTCCGGTGCAGTCTTTTTTAGTCTTCCTGTAAATTTTCAAACTGGCTCTGGTAAAGTTTTGCATAAAAGCCGCCTTTTGCCAGCAGCTCATCGTGCTTGCCCACTTCAACAATTCTGCCGGAATCCATAACGAGAATTTTATCCGCATCCCTGATGGTGGACAGACGGTGTGCGATTACAAAGCTGGTTCTGTTTTCCATAAGATTTTCCATTGCTTTCTGGATGTGAACCTCCGTTCTTGTATCAACAGAAGATGTGGCTTCGTCCAGAATGAGAATCTTAGGATTCTGCAGAAATGCCCTCGCTATTGTCAGCAGCTGTTTCTGCCCCTGGGATATATTGGAAGTTTCTTCATTAAGTTCAAAATCATAGCCCTTTGGCAGAGTTTTTATAAAGTGATGTGCCTGGCTCATCTTTGCTGCGTGAACAATGTCGTCCATTGTGGCATTTTCTTCAGAATAGGCAATGTTGTCTTTTATCGAACCCTTGAACAGCCAGGTGTCCTGAAGAACCATGCCGAACATTTCACGCAGGTCGTTGCGTCTGAAGTCCTTTATATTGATACCGTCAATAAGAATTTCGCCGCTGTCGATTTCGTAATACCTCATAAGCAGCTTTACAACCGTTGTCTTGCCTGAACCTGTAGGACCTACGAGGGCAATTTTTTCGCCGCTGTCAACCTTGAGCGTAAAGTTATCGATAACCTTCTGCCCCGGTTCGTAGCCAAAGTCAACATTTTTAAACTCAACAGTGCCCACAATTTTTTCTGTGGATGCGCTGTCGGTTTTATCTGCTTCCTCTTCATCTTCTTCAAGGAACTCAAAAACACGCTCTGCACAGGCAACCGCACTCTGCAGCATTGTGGAGATATTTGCTATCTGCTGTACCGGCTGGGAAAAATTCTTTACATACTGAATAAAGGATTGAATATCACCTACCGAAATTCTTCCCATATTTGCCATAACCGCACCCACGATGCACACCAGAATGTATCCCACATGGGACACAAAGTTTGTAAGCGGCATCATCATATGGGACGCAAAGTTGCTCTTCCATCCGTTGTTTCGAAGTTCTTCGTTATAGATATCAAACTGTCTTACCGAGTCATCCTCCAGGTTAAAGGTCTTCACAACTGTATGTGCGGAAAGCATCTCCTCTATATGACCGTTTACCATACCAAGGCTTTTCTGCTGTTTTTTGTAAAGCGGCTGGCTGTAGCGCACAATTTTACTGATAACAAACACCGATGCCGGTATTGTAACCGCAGCAACCAGTGTCATCACCCAGGAAATGGACAGCATCATTACCAGAGAACCAACAAGCAGTGTCACCGTGGAGATAAGTCTGGTTATAGACTCACTTATCGACTGGCTGATACTGTCGATATCATTTGTTATGCGGGACAGCACATCGCCTGTTGAAACTCGGTCAAAGTAACCCAGCGGCAGACGGTTTATCTTTGCAACAACATCCTTTCTCAGTGTATAGGTTATGCTGTTGGAGATTTTTGCCATTATAAATCCGTGGACAAGTGAAAACAGATAGGATACAACATATAGAATAACCATAAGTGCAATTATTCTGAAGAGAACCTCATAGTCTATCTCTATCCTGCCTGTTAAAAATCCGTTCTCAACTGCTTCGTAAAGAACATCGGTTGCCTTACCCATAAGTTTAGGACCGATTATGCCGAATATGCTGGAAAACAGCGATATGAGCATAACCACAACCATAAGATATTTGTATCTGCTGAGATATTTCAGCATTTTTGCTATTGTGCCGCCGAAATCCCTTGCCTTTTCGCCGCCGCGAAGCACTGCGGGACCACCGCCGCCACCGCCTGGTCTTCCCTGAGGAGTGCCGAATTTAGCATTTCTTTCTGCCATATTACATCTCCTCCTTTGACAGCTGGCTGTAAGCAATTTCCTGATATGCCGTACAGCTTTCCAGCAGTTCTGCGTGGGTACCCTGACCCACAATTCTGCCGTCGTCCATAACAAGTATCCTGTCTGCGTCCATAATACTTGCAACACGCTGACCGACAATAATTATATTTGCCTCGCTGAGATTCTCCCTGAGAGCTCTTCTCAGGTTTGCATCGGTTTTAAAGTCAAGCGCAGAAAAACTGTCGTCAAAAATGCAGACTGGTGCATTTTTCACCAATGCTCTGGCAATGGCCATTCTCTGTCTCTGTCCGCCCGAAAGGTTTGTGCCGCCCTGGCTTACAGGCTCGTCAAACTGTCCATCCTTTTCCATAATAAAATCATAAGCCTGGGCAATCCTTGCTGCTCTTTCAATATCCTGCTGTGTGGCATTTTCATCGCCTACAAGAAGATTGGATTTTATCGTACCCGAAAACAGCTGGCTTTTCTGCGGAACATAACCTATAAGCTCACGCAGGTCTGTAAGACGGAAATCCTTTACATTGACACCATTGATTTTAACAGCACCTTCGGTTACTTCATACAGGCGCGGAATAAGCTGTATAAGGCTGGACTTGCCGCAGCCTGTGGAGCCGATAATAGCTGTAACCTCGCCCGGATTGACTTTAAAGGATATATTTTCAAGTGCATACTCCTCGCCGTCAGGATAGCGGAAGCTTACATTGTCAAATTCCAGTGTACATCTGTCAAAACCTGCTTTGGCAGGATTGTCTGTTTCCACAATAACATTTTCACGGCTCAACACCTCTGAAATTCGGGTGATGGAAACTTTAGCCCTTGGAATCATAATAAACATCATTGATATCATCATAAAGGACTGCATTATAGTTGCAGAATACTGGATAAACGCCATCATATCCCCCACCTGCATTGTGCTTTGTGCAATCCTGTCGGCACAAACCACAATAATCAGAACAGGAATAAGGTTCTGCAGAAGTGTAAGTGTAGGCATAATAACCGACATAACACGGTTGATAAACAGGTTTGTATCTGCGTATTCACGGTTTACACCGTCAAATTTTTCTTCTTCGTGCTTCTGTTTTGAAAATGCGCGTACAACCAGAATACCCGTCAGGCTTTCCCTGGCCGCAAGATTGAGACGGTCCACAATGCTCTGCAGTACCTTGAACTTTGATGACATAAGCAGAAAGTTTATTGTCATAAGCACGGTAACTGCAACAACTGTGAGCACATTTATCCACGCCATTGACGGTGCCTTTTCCACCGCCATAAATACAGCCCCGACACCCATTATAGGTGCATAGAAAATCATTCTGAGCCCCATTGTGAAGAGCATCTGTACCTGCTGAACATCATTGGTGGTTCTTGTGATAAGGGAAGCTGTGGAAAATTCGCTGTATTCCTGACTGGAAAAACTTTCGATTTTTGAAAATACCGCCCTGCGCAGGTCACGGGACATACCCGTACCGCTGAAGCTGTTTACCAGGTGAATACCCAGGTCCACCGCAACCGTTGCAACCGCAACAAGCAGCATTTTGAGCCCCACTGTGAGTATATACTGCATCTGCTGATCTTTCAGAATCTCTGCAGCTTTTTTGTCTGCTGCTGCAATCTGCATTGCATAATCCTGAATACCCACATTTACAATATCACTCATCAAATTAGGCATCATCAGGTTGCATATTGCCTGCATAGCAAGAAATACAATTGACAATGCCACTAAAGGTAAATATTTTCTGATATGTTTATAGATGTGTTTCACTGTAATATATCTACCCGCCTTTCTTTCTGCACCGTTTCCCTTAACAGTGCTTTCTGTTAACCCATATTTTTACATTTTAATTATATAGTTTATGTATTTTTGCTGTCAACAGATATCACAAATCTTTCATTTCAGGCAGCAGGTCCCATGTTCTTTTTGGCATAAAATTCATACGGCAGCGGGGATTGTACCTTTCCTTTATGGCTATTGTATCGTAAAACAGTTTCCACAGCTTCTGTGTTGCAAGTTCTTCGTCATCCTCTTCGGGCAGTTCAATATTGTCCGCTTTTACTATAGCTGTCTGCTTTTCATAATACAGCAGCGCCTCCCTGTTTGTGGCGTCGTAAATCATAAAGTTCTGGTTTGCAAAACGCTGTGTAAAGTGATGCACCATCAGGGGAAGCAGCCTGTTCTGCGGCTTTATAACAGAAATATATGCATCGTTGGCCTTGTAAAAGCGCACCAGTCCCAGATAAAGATGTTTTTCTCTTTTAAGGTGGTTGTGGGCTTTCAGCAGATATGATACATCCCCGTCGCCCGCAAGACGGTGGACATAGGCTCCTTTTTTAAAGCCTTTTACAATATACCCCAGCATATGTATTTCCTTTTCTTTTGTGCAGCACAGCAGACACTCCCTGAGAAAACGCAGGGAGTATGGTGATATTTTTTCTTCTATGGCCCTGCTGACCTTATCCGATTTGAAGATATCCGTAGTTATGGTTACAAGCTGAAAAAGACTTGCACGGATATCTTCTTCGCAGATAATTTCAACCGGATTGAAGGAAGAATAGTAGTATTCATAAACACAGCACAGAAAACCGTCGAAGGTTCCGTCGTATACAAAAATCACATCTGTCCGCTGACGCATTTCAATATATCCTCCTTTGTTACATTTTGTGGCGAAAAACCTGTATCAAACATGCTTATCTGCTCCACATCCGAAAAAACAGGCTGTTTTTCGCTTGCTATAAGGTATCTTTCCGCGTGGTCACGGTCTATCTTCACATAAGGCGCCGCCTTGCCCTTGCAGGTGATGAAAAACTGCGCGCGCTTAAGCACGACTCCTATTTTTTTCAGTGCATCAAAATCAAGATATGCGGCTTTTCTTGCCCATATTATCCTTTTTGCGCTGGTTACTCCTATTCCCGGAACCCGCAGCAGAAGTTCATACGGTGCTGTATTCACCTCTACCGGAAACAGATGCATATTGTTCAGTGCCCAGTTGCATTTTGGGTCAAGAAATTCATTGAACATAGTGTGTTCATCATCCAGCAGTTCTTCTGCACGGAATTTGTAAAACCGCAGCAGCCAGTCTGCCTGATAGAGACGGTGTTCGCGCAGCAGAGGCGGCTTTGTATCAAGTGCAGGCAGATTTCTGTCATTATTGATTGGTATATATGCAGAAAAATAAACCCTTTTAAGTTTGTACCTGTCATAAAGTCCCTGGGTGAGACGGAGAATATGCAGATCGCTTTCTGCACTTGCACCGACAATCATCTGGGTAGACTGCCCTGCGGGAGCAAATTTCGGTGCATGACGATAGAGTGCCAGTTCCTGTGTTGCCTGTTCTTTTCTTGTCTGTATAGCCTTCATCGGCGTGAGAATTTTTGCTTTGGATTTATCAGGTGCCACCCTTGCCAGACTTTCGGCGCTCGGCATCTCGATATTTACACTTACCCTGTCTGCCAGCAGCCCTATGCGTTCCACAAGTTCGGGGCTTGTGCCGGGAATAACCTTGGAATGTATATACCCGTTGAAACCGTATTCATAACGGAGAATACGGATGGCTTCGATTATCAGCTCCATTGTATAGTCGGCATTTTTTATTACTCCCGATGACAGAAACAAACCTTCAATATAGTTTCTTTTATAAAAATTAATCGTTAAATCTGCCAGTTCCCTTGGCGTAAAAGCCGCACGGGGAACATCATTGCTTTTGCGGTTGATACAAAACGCGCAGTCAAACTCGCAGTAGTTTGTATACAGCACTTTAAGCAGGGATATGCATCTGCCGTCTGCCGACCAGGTGTGACATATACCGCAGGCCGCTGCGCTGCCCACGCTGCCGCCTGAGCCTCTGTCTGTTCCGCTGGAAGAACAGGATGCATCGTACTTTGCTGCATCAGTGAGTATTTTCAGCTTTTCAAACATATCCACAGATATTCCCTCTTTCTGTTTCCCTGTACTTACTTGTATCCAATCCACACCTATGTATTGTTAATGTGTGATACTTATCTACATTTTAACACCTATCAGTTGTATTTTCAATATTTTATCACAACTTTTAGTTGTATATGTTGCAGTTGTCGTTTTTTAATGCTAATATATATTTATATTTTGAATTTCCGAGGTAATTGCTATGTCTATTGAGCGTGTAAGAGAATATATGAAGGAATTTGGCAGAGAAAATGACATTCTGGAGTTTGAGGTTTCCAGTGCAACGGTTGCCCTTGCGGCACAGGCTCTCGGCACAGAGCCTGGCAGAATTGCAAAAACTCTCTCCTTTAAAAAAGATGATGGCTGTATTCTTGTTGTTACTGCAGGTGATGTGAAGATTGACAACTCCAAATACAAGCACAAATTTGGTCTCAAGGCAAAAATGCTTACAGCTGATGAAGCTGTTGAACTTATCGGCCACGCAGTTGGCGGCGTATGTCCTTTTGCTGTAAAAGAAGGGGTTTCCGGCATCTATATAGATGAAAGTGTAAAGAAATACGAAACCGTCTACCCTGCCTGCGGTTCCTCCAACAGTGCAATTCAGCTTACACCTGATGAACTGTTTGAACTGAGCAAAGCATGCGAATGGGTTGATGTTACAAAGCTGATTGAGGGATAAAATCTCTGAAAAGCATCATATAATATAAAAAACCGAGGCTGAAATTCAGTCTCGGTTATCTTTTTGTTATTCAGTTACTTCTGCAGCTGTTTATCCTTTTTGTGCTGCCAGATTTCGCACAGCATTGCGCCGCCGATTATCACAAAAGCACCTGCAATCTGTACAGGCGACATATTCTCGTTAAGGAACAATGCAGAGAAAAACAGGGTGGAAACAGGGTCAAGGAAGCTGAGCATCGCCACAGAATATGCAGGCATCTTCTGCAGTGACATAAAGTACAGCCAGTAGCACACACCTGTATGGAAAAGGCAGAGTATTGCAAGGAAAATCATTCCTTTGAAATCTATTGTGAAAATTTCGCCTATAGAGCTTGTCACCATTGTGTAAGGGATAAGCACCAGTGATGCGCAGGCAAGCTGGATAAGGGTTACTTCAAGCCCTGTAAAACCTTTTACCTTTTTGTTTGTGATTGTTACAGATGCGTAAAGCACTGCTGACATAAGGCCAAAGACAACACCCTTTACAGAACCCACTTCAAAGGACTGCAGGTTTACCATTGCCATACCCGCCATAGCGGTAACAACACCTATAATCTTTGCGTTTGTCAGTTTTTCCTTGAGAACAAATGATGATGCGATAATAACAAAAGCAGGCGCACAGTAATATGTAAGGGTTGCGATGCTTACAGGCACATAGTTATATGCTTCAAAAAGCAGAACCCAGTTAAAGCCTATGGCAAAACCTGCATAAAGCAGGTGCGGAAGATATTTTTTAAGATTCTGCACATCCATTTTATTCTTCTGCAGAATATATACCATAATCAGAAACAGGCTGCCCACAAAGGCTCTCGCCAGTGAAATCTGAACACTTGAAAGCGGAATATTTTTTACAAAGATACCCAGTGAACCCCAGGTTATCATTGAAAGTATTACATAAAGATAGTATTTCATAACTTTTTTCCTTTTCACATTTTACAGCTATGTGAATCAGTTTATCATTAATTTCAATTGTTTACAACCTTTACACAAAAATAATCCTAATAATTTATTTATCTTTTTACTATAATTTTTCACAAAACTGATGTATAATATTTATAATCAGATAAATTATGGTGGTAAGAATGGAGGTCGTAATATGAAACTTACTTTTTTAGGTGCTTGCCACGAGGTTACGGGCAGTCTGATGCTGCTGGAAGCCTGTGATAAAAAAATTGTTATCGACTGCGGCATGGAGCAGGGCATCAATGTTTTTGAAAATGTTGAACTGCCTGTTTCTCCCGGTGAAGTAGACTATGTGCTGCTGACCCATGCTCACATTGACCATTCCGGTCATATTCCTCTCCTTGTAAAAAGAGGTTTCAAAGGTGAAATCCACTCTACAGATGACACTATGGACCTGTGTAAAATAATGTTGCGTGACTCTGCACATATTCAGGAATTTGAAGCTGAATGGCAAAACAGAAAGAACAAGCGTGCAGGCCGTGCTCCTTATGAACCGCTTTATACCATGGATGATGCTGTTGCCGCACTGGAAATGTTTGTACCTCACCATTACCGCAACAGATTTTCGCTTTGCGACGGCATTGAAGTAAACTTTATCGACGCCGGACACCTGCTTGGTTCCGCCTCCATAGAAGTGTGGATTACTGAAGGCGGCCTTACAAAGAAAATTGTTTTCTCCGGCGATATAGGCAACACAAACCAGCCTATTATCAACGACCCAAAATATATTGATACCGCAGACTATGTTGTTATGGAATCCACCTATGGCAACAGAAACCATGGTGAAAAGCCTGACTATGTAAAAGAACTGTCTGAAATACTCAATAAAACCTTTGCCCGCGGCGGCAATGTGATAATACCTTCCTTTGCTGTCGGCAGAACACAGGAGATGCTTTATTTCTTCCGTGAAATAAAGGAAAAAGGTCTTGTAACCCCATCCGACTTCACAGTTTATGTTGACAGTCCTCTGGCTGTTGAAGCAACCAATGTGTTCAAGGCAGGCAGTATGGAATGTTTCGACCCTGAAATGACAGAGCTTATCCAGCGCGGTGCACATCCACTGCAGTTTGAGGGACTTAAGTTTTCCATCTCCAGCGATGATTCAAAACTTATAAACTTTGACCAGTCACCAAAGGTTATCCTTTCCGCCAGCGGTATGTGTGAAGCGGGCAGAATACGCCACCATCTCAAGCATAACCTGTGGAGACCTGAAAGCACCGTGCTGTTTGTAGGCTATCAGGCAGTAAACAGCCTTGGCAGAAAAATCCACGACGGCGCAAAAACCGTTAACCTTTTTGGTGAAACAATCGAGGTAAACTGCGAAGTCCGCACTCTTGCAGGCATCAGCGGCCACGCCGACCACAACGGTCTGATAAGATGGATTGATGCTGTTGCTCCAAAACCACAGAAGGTATTTGTTGTTCACGGTGACGATGACGCCATGAACGATTTCTGCGCAACACTTGAAGCCAAGGGATATGATGTAACTGCACCGTATTCAGGCAGCATATATGACCTGTATGAAGACAGGTACGATTATAACGCTGACCCTGTTGTTATCAAAAAGAAAACTCCTGAACAGACAAGAAACGACAGCGTATTCCAGAAGCTTGTTGACGCAGGCAAACGCCTTGCTGCTGTTATCCAGCGCAATAAAGGTATTGCAAACAAAGACCTTGCAAAATTCACAAGCCAGATAGAAGCTCTGTGTGACAAATGGGACAGATAAGTCCATTTCAAACAACATAACACATACGCTGATACTTTAAAGGTGTCAGCGTATGTTTGCTTTTATATGTATTCAATTGACAGTTGTCAGTGTAATTGATAAAATAATTTATTAAGAACAGTTTTTGATTTATTTCCTATTCCCTGCTTCTTTGATTGAATTCAGTTCTCAATACACCAAAAGAGGAATTAATATGAAGATTTTTGTTATAGCCCTGTTTGCGCTGACATATGTACTTATGCTTTCCATCCCGTCCCGCAGACATTATTTTGCCGCTGCAGTAGCTGCAATATATATTGCTCTGGGCGTTGTAGGTGCAGGCGAAGCATTTTATGCTGTTGACTGGAACATAATTATGATGCTGTTTGGTACAATGGGTACCGTTTATCTTTTTATCGAGTCTAAAATGCCAAACAAAATTTCCGAGATAATGATAAACAAGCTTAAAAATGTTAAGCTTGTTTTTATCGTAATGGCTTTGTTTGCAGGACTTGTTTCAGCTTTTATAGACAATGTGGCAACCGTACTTATGCTGGCACCTATCGCCGTTGCCATTGCCAAAAGATTTGATGTTTCTCCTGTAAAGCCTGTGCTTGCCGTTGCGGTTTCCTCCAACCTTCAGGGTGCGGCAACTCTGGTTGGCGATACAACAAGCATACTGCTGGGCGGCTATGCAGGTATGGACTTTCTGGACTTTTTCATTATGAACGGAAAACCCGGCATGTTCTTTATCGTTCAGGCCGGTGCTGCTGCAACAATTCCTGTTCTGTGGTTTATCTTCAGAAAGGAAAACAACAGAATTGACCAGATGCCGGTGACGGAAGTTACAAACATTTTCCCTTCAATCGCCCTTGTGTCCACTGTAATTTCACTTATAGTTGCTTCTTTTATCCCGGACAAACCCGAAATTACCAATGGTATGCTCTGTATCCTGATTTTTGTTTTTGCTCTGATATATGAAATCAGAATCAACAGAACAAAAGGGGTTTTCAAAAACTCCATTGAGTCCATTGACTTTCAGACCTTGCTGCTGCTGGGCGGTCTGTTCATAATCATTCAGGGCATTACAAATGTAGGTCTTATCGAAGATATCGGCAACCTGTTTATCTTCATAAGCGGTGACAGCATATTCCTTATATACACAATTCTTGTGTGGTTTTCTGTTCTTGTTTCCGCTTTTATAGACAATATTCCTTATGTGGCAACAATGCTGCCTGTTGTAAGCAGTATATCTGTAAAACTTGGTATTGACCCTACTGTTCTCTATTTTGGTCTTCTTGCAGGCGCAACTCTTGGCGGCAATATCACACCTGTGGGCGCTTCTGCCAATATCGCTGCCGGCGGTATCCTGAGAAAAGAAGGACATGAAGTTTCCGTAAAGGAATTCACAAGTATCGGTATTCCTTTCACTCTCTGTGCGGTCGTTACAGGATATATCCTCATCTGGCTTATATACGCATAAATTATATCAAAATAAAAACACCAGCATCGCTGCTGGCGGCATTATGATACCATAACACAAATACCCCACCGGACATTTGTAAATGTCCGGTGGGGTAAATTTTTGCCTGCATTAAATTTCAAAACTTCCTATATAAAGATATCCTTTTTCCGCTGGTGGATTTTCCACTGTGAAATATCTGAATCTATCTTCATTTTCAATATAGATATGAGCAAGTGAAATGCCCACATCCATCTTATTCATATCTCCAAGGAACTGTTTGCGGAAAAAGCGGTCCATACAGTATGTGTGTATGGTATTTCCGCTGTGTACAAAATACCAGGGCTGACTGTTGACCGCACTTGGTGCAAGGCGGGCACATTCAAGTTTTTCATCTGCTCTGTCAGCTATTTCTTCAAGGGTTTTGCGTTTAAATTCACCTGCATTACTGCGCAGATTTTCTTCAGACTTGCCAAAAGCAATCATCATAACGCATTTCATACCGCTGTGGTCAGTGAATTCTTCCCCTGCTTCATCTGCAATTTTTCCCATACCAAGCCAGCAGGTACCAAGCCCTATACTCTGCAGATACAGGTCAACCTGCTGAAAAACAAACCCGAGATTAACCAGTGCTTCGGTGCTCCTTTCAGCATATATTGCAATATTGTGTGGTGCACGCCAAGGAAGAATGCATTTTATCTTTTCAGGTCCGATTATATCCCAGCTCAGCTTTTCACCCGGATAAAGCCTCTTTGCATTTTTTATGAAATCTTCTATCTTTCTCAGAGTGTTCACATCCAGCTGTTCATCTGTATAGCTGCGGAAGGATTTGCGGTGATAAATCATATCTTTCAAATTCATATATTTTCCCCTTATAAATTAAAATATCATCTGTACAAGTATCATATATATCACTGTGCCGCCTGCAATGGAAACAAGTATCTGCCTTTTCCAGAGATGCAGTGCCGCTGTGACTGCTATGGCGATAAATTCAGGCAGTCCGTGGCTGCCGCCCAGCAGCTGTACATTTTTAAGACAGTACACCACCAGCATACTGAAAATTGCCGCAGGAAGGGCTTTGCCGAGATACTGTACAAACTTTGGAGCTTCCCTGTTCTCCCTGAAAATTATAAAAGGGAGAAAACGGGTGAGCATTGTACCGAAAGACAGCAAGGCAACTGAAATTAAAATCTGTGCTGTTGTCATTGTAATCACTGTCCCTCACCTGCCTTTTCTATAGGTCTGCGGAATATTCCCAGCAATAACAGTATACACAGCATTGTAGGGATAAGGAAACTGTCTGCACCGAAAATCACAAGACAGGCAACCGATGCCGCCATACCGATGAGCGCTGACCAGTGTTTTTTATCCTTGAGCCACTGTTCTATAAAGATTACCACAAACATCGCTGTCATGGCAAAATCAAGGCCTTCTGTATTAAATGTGATAAAGTTGCCGATACCTGCACCTATTGCCGTACCGCCAACCCAGTAAAGCCAGTCGAGAAGTGTAACCCACAGCATAAACCAGGGGCGGTCAATATTATGAGGAGGTTCTGCCGAACAGTTTATGGAAAAGGTTTCGTCGCTCATCCCAAAGATAAGGAAAAATTTTTTCCAGCCTGTACCTTTAAACTTTTCCATCATTGTAATACCGTAAAACAAGTGTCTTGCCTGTACCACAAGTGCAACCGCAAGCACCTCAACAGGTGCGAAAGCGGAAAGCAGCATTGCAACTGCTGCAAACTGCAGCGAACCGCCGTAAACCACACAGCTTATAAGCAAAGGAACCCAGAACGGAAAACCCGAAACACTCATAAGAACGCCGTAGGATATGCCGAGAAATATAAATCCTGTAAAAACAGGAATTGTATAAGGAAAAGCGGTTTTAAGCGCATTTATGATAACATTGTTTTTTTCTTTTTCAGCTGCGGCTGCCGAAATATTTTCATCTTTCTCTTTTTTCAGCTGTTCCCTGATAAGCGCAATCTTCTCTGCATCTTTTTTATTGCGCACATCTTTTCTGTAGCCGTCTTTTGATGACGCAGAATAAACCTTTAAATACTGCTGTAATGTCAAAACTTTGAAATCAACACCCTCTGCCGTAATTGTTCTGATTTCATCAGCAGAAATATCCGCAAAGGTTTTAAGTTCTTCCATAGATGCATACGAACAGTGGACACCATATTTTTCAAAAGTATGTTCATGTTCGTCAACCAGTACATATCCATTATCTTCAAGAACTTCCAGGAAATCATCCCATTTATCTGATAAATATGCCTGCGGTATCAGAACATCAACATCATCTGCATTCAGATTTTCTCCCGTGAGATATTCCAGCCCCAGCGAGCCATACAAAAGAGGGGTAATTTTAAATTTTCCTGACAGCAGCCGGGCATTTTCCAAAAACAGCTGATTTTTATCCCCATTGGATATTTTGTTTTCTGTATTTGAAAGTTCAGATTTCAATTAAGTCTCACCTTCTTGAAATATACTTTATAACCAAATCTATCCCCACATTTAAACTGCGGGGATAGATTATTTTATTTAACCTGATTATTTGTTTGCTGCCTTGTATTCAAGGTATTCGTCGTATGTCATAAGCTTATCTACAATGGAGCCGTCTTCTTTTATTTCGATAATACGGTTTGCAATGGTTTCGATAAACTGATGGTCATGGCTGGAGAACAGCACTGTACCTTTGAAATCTGCAATACCGTTATTTACTGCTGTGATGGATTCAAGGTCAAGATGGTTTGTAGGCTGGTCAAGCATAATAACATTTGCTTCCTTCATCATCATACGGGACAGCATACATCTTACCTTTTCGCCGCCGGAGAGAACATTCACCTTTTTGTAAACATCATCACCGCTGAACAGCATACGGCCAAGGAAGCCGCGGAGGAAGCTTTCTGTCTGGTCTTTTGAATACTGGCGCAGCCATTCCACAAGGTTCATATCGTTGCCTTCAAAAAACTCTGTGTTGTCTTTAGGGAAATAACTTCTTGATGTGCTTACCCCCCATTTGAAGAAACCGCTGTCCGGTGTAAGTTCCTCATTGAGAACCTTGAAAAGTGCAGTCTGACCTGCTTCGTTATCACCTACAAGAGCAATCTTGTCAAGACGGTTGATGTAGAAGGAAACATTGTCAAGAACCTTTACGCCGTCAATTGTAACTGTAAGGTCGCGCACTTCAAGCACATCCTTGCCCACTTCCCTGTCCTGCACAAAGTTTACAAACGGATATTTTCTGCTGGAAGCAGGCATTTCTTCCAGCTGGATATTGTCAAGAATTTTCTTTCTTGATGTAGCCTGCTTGGACTTGGATTTGTTTGCAGAGAAACGACGGATAAATTCTTCCAGCTGTTTGATCTTTTCTTCCTTTTTCTTGTTCTGGTTTTTGATAAGCTGATTCATCAGCTGGCTGGATTCGTACCAGAAGTCGTAGTTGCCTGCGTACATTTTAACCTTGTTGTAGTCGATATCAACAGTGTGTGTACATACAGCATTGAGGAAGTGTCGGTCGTGGGATACAACAAGCACTGTGCCCGGGAAATCAATGATAAATTCTTCCAGCCAGGCAATAGCATCAATATCAAGATGGTTGGTAGGTTCGTCCAGAAGGATAATGCTTGGCTTGCCGAAAAGTGCTTTTGCAAGCAGAACTTTAACCTTGTCACGGCCGTTGAGGTTTTTCATCTGTGTGTAATGGAATTCCTTGTCCACACCAAGGCCGTTGAGCAGCTGAAGCACCTCTGTTTCTGCTTCCCAGCCGTCAAGTTCCGCAAATTCACCTTCAAGTTCTGCAGCTCTTTCGCCGTCTGCTTCGCTGAAATCAGGCTTGTTGTAAAGCTCGTCCTTTTCCTTCATAATTTCATAAAGGCGAGGATTGCCCATAATAACAACATCTGTTACATAGTATTCGTCAAATTTGAAGTGGTCCTGTTCCAGAACAGACATTCTTGCATTTTTGTCAAGGAAAATTTCGCCTTTTGTCGGCTCACGCTGTCCTGAAAGGAATTTAAGCAATGTGGATTTACCTGCACCGTTTGCACCGATGATACCGTAGCAGTTGCCTTCTTTAAAATCAAGGTTTACATCTTTGAACAGTGTCTGTCCGTCAAACTCATGTGTAAGGTCTTTGACTGTTAACATTATTTTCTCCTTATCGATAAATATATATGAATTGTTATAAACATAATTATACATATATCATTGTCTCAAATAGACATAAAAAAGTCAACCGCTTTCGGGATTATAATTGTTTCCTTTCTTCACCTTTGTATCCCCTGTTTCATAAAATATCAGTAAAGGAGGTTTTTTTATGTCTGAAATAAACACAGCAAACACAGCACAGAACAGCTACCCTGTATATCCCGGCACGCCTTTGCGTGTAGGCTCCACCGGAAACAATGTAACTGTTATGCAGCAGTATCTCAACGGGCTTGGTGTGGTCTATACGGGGGTTAACCGTCTTTCCGCAGACGGAAAATACGGCGCTGCAACGAGAAACGCCGTAACCCGCTTTCAGAAACAGTTTTCCCTTGCCGCCGACGGTGTAATAGGAAAGAATACCTGGAATGCAATTATAGCAGTTTATCTGTCGGTTGCAGCATACCGCCCGCTGGATGTCACAACCAAATATCCCGGTGTACTTTCCGCAGGTTCGAGCGGTGACCATGTGAGATTTATACAGAGTTACTTAAATGCAATCAAAAAAATGTACGGTTACACCTGGCCTACCCTTACTGTTGACGGACGGTTCGGTGCCAATACAGCACTGGCTGTGGCAGGTTATCAGTCTGCGTACAATCTTTCCATAGACGGCAAAGTGGGCAGAAATACCTGGGCAAGTCTGATTCCCGAATTCAACAAAGTAATAAAGTTATAGCTGATATTTCACTTTATGCACAGAAAATCAAGGGCAGGGATATTTCCCTGCCTTTTCTGTTGATTAAGAGAATAAAATAATGTATCATTAATATATCATATCAATTGTTATCAGGAGGTTACAATGAATATAGCTCTTTTAGGTTTTGGCGTAGTTTGCGGCGGTGTTTATGAAATTCTGAAAAAACTGCCTGAATATAATGTTACAAAAATTCTTATCCGAAATCCCGCAAAAAAGACAATGGACTGTATGACACTGGATTTTGCAGATATTGAAAATGACAATGACATTGACCTGGTTGTAGAAGCAATCGGCGGACTGCATCCTGCAAGAGAATATATTCTTGCCTCTCTCAATGCCAAAAAGCATGTTGTAACCGCCAACAAAGCGGTTGTTGCTGCTTACTTTGAAGAATTTGTTGCTGCTGCAAAGGAAAACGGCGTGAAATTTATGGTTGAAGCCACCAGTGGCGGCGGTATCCCATGGATAAAAAACCTGCAGCGTGTGGGCAGAATTGATGAGGTGACAAGCCTGCACGGAATCATGAACGGCACTTCCAACTTTATCCTTTCCGCTATGACAAGCGAAGGCAAGGATTTTTACGATGTTCTCAAAGTTGCACAGGAACTCGGCTATGCCGAAGCCGACCCTTCCGCCGATATTGACGGCGATGATGTACGCAACAAATGTGCTATTTCCGCTTCCATAGCTTTTGGCTGTCCTGTGGATGTAAACAGCATTCTGCAGTCAGGCATACGCAATATTTCCAAATCTGACATTGACTGGTGCAGGGAAAACGGTCTTGTATGCAAGCTGTTTGCCACCGCAAAACGCTGCGGTGATAAGTTTGATGCAGTTGTTGAACCTGTTATGCTGGACTGTTATACCGTAGAAGCAAATGTGCCTAAAAACTACAACATCACCTGTCTTTACGGCGAAACTATAGGTGAAGTCAAGCTTTACGGTCAGGGTGCAGGCGGACTTCCCACTGGCAACGCAATTGTTCAGGATATTATCGATGTAAACACCGGCAGCGCCTGTGATATCACATTTGACAAAAAGCTTGAAAAAGCAGAAATAATAAAAGGCAGATACTACCTGCATATTCCTGCTGGAACTGACGGATACAAATATATTACAGGCGACATAACTGAAAAAGAGATTCCGTCAGAAAACGGCACTGTAATTATAACAAAAGAAACAACGCCTGCAGAGATTCACAAACTGACAGATAAGGAAAAGTCTGTATTCGCAGCAAGATTTATATAAAGACAACACAAAAATATATCAGCAGAGACAACAGGTGCTCAAAGCATCATTCAGTCTCTGCTGTTTGTTTTCACACAGAATTCAGCCTATTTTACATAAACTTTACAAAACTTTGCATACATCATTTACATTAAAATATTAAACTACTTAATGTTGGCATTATGCCGCTGTATAAACTTTTAAATATATAATTTGAGGAAAAATTATGAGTATCTTTAATGCATTCACATTGCTTGGCGGTCTTGCTCTGTTCCTTTACGGTATGGATGTTATGGGCAAGGCTCTTGAAAAACAGGCAGGCAGCAAACTTCATTCCATTCTTGAAAAACTTACATCCAGCCCTCTTAAAGGCTTTTTCCTTGGCATGGTTGTTACTGCAGTAATTCAGTCTTCTTCCGCAACAACAGTTATGGTTGTTGGTTTCGTAAACTCCGGCTTTATGACACTTCGTCAGGCTATCGGTGTTATTATGGGTGCCAATGTTGGTACAACTATAACAGCATGGATTCTCTCCCTTTCCGGTATTCAGGGCGACAGTTTCTTTATAACACTCCTCAAACCATCTACCTTCTCTCCTATACTCGCCTTTGTTGGTATTTTGCTCTATATGGCATCCAAAAGCGACAAGAAGAAAAATGTGGGTGTAATTCTGCTTGGTTTTGCAATCCTTATGACAGGTATGGACCTTATGTCCGGTGCTGTAAAACCATTGCGCGATGTTCCTGAATTCTGCAATCTTTTCACCCTCTTCACAAACCCGATTCTCGGTATGCTTGTTGGTGCTCTGCTTACAGCTATCATCCAGTCATCTTCTGCTTCTGTTGGTATTCTGCAGGCACTTTCCGTTACAGGTGCAGTAACATACGGCAGTGCATTGCCAATTATTATGGGGCAGAACATAGGTACCTGTGTAACTGCTCTTCTCTCCTGCTTTGGTGCTAATAAAAACGCAAGACGAACAGCGGTTGTTCATTTCTACTTCAACCTTATCGGCTCTGTAGGCTTTATGATTGCATTTTACGCAATCAATGCTGTTGTTAACTTCTCCTTTATCAACGACAGCATCAATGCAGCCGGCATAGCTGTTATCCACACTCTCTTTAACGTGACAGCAACTGCAATTCTTCTTCCTCTTAACCGCGTGCTTGAAAAACTTGCCTATATGACAATCAAGGACGACGAAAACGAAAGAGAAAAATTCCAGATTCTGGACGAACGTCTTATCAACACCCCTGCTATCGCTATCGAACAGAGCAAAAAAGCATTGCGCAATATGGCAAGTGAAGCAAGTTCTTCCCTTATCAAATCCATCTCTCTCCTTGACAAATGGAATGCAGAAACTGCTGAAGAAATTGTTAACAGTGAAAAGAAAGTTGACAAGTACGAAGATACTCTCAGCACATATCTTCTTAAAGTTTCTGCACAGGACCTCAGTGTAAAAGACAGTACTGAACTTACAAAAATTCTCCATATTGTTGGTGACTTTGAAAGAATCAGCGACCATTCCCTCGCTATCAGCAAAATCAGCGAAGAAATGCACACAAAGGAAATTCAGTTCTCCACACAGGCTAATGAAGAAATCAAAATTCTCAAAGATGCTGTTCTTGAAATTCTCTCTCTTACAATGGAATCCTTTGTAAAAGAAGATGCTGAAGCTGCATACCAGGTACAGCCAATGGAACGCGTTATCCATGAACTTGCAAGAGAAATCAAAAACCTTCATATTGAAAGACTTAAAAACAACAGCTGTACTATTGAACTGGGATTTGTTCTTTCCGACCTGCTCAACAACTGCAAACGCGTAGCTGACCACTGCTCCAACATTGCTATTGCACTTATCGAAGCAGAAGCTGACAGCTTTGCACCACATCACTATGTAAAAAATCTCAAACGCGACAATGCAGAAAACTACTATTCACTTCTTGATGATATGAGAAGCCAGTACAAAATCTGATTGACAAATATTGAATAAACCAATATAATAATTAAGTGCTGTATCTGATGCAGCACCTTTATTATTTCGCGGGTGTGGCGGAATTGGCAGACGCGCCAGACTTAGGATCTGGTGTCTTCGATGTGCAGGTTCAAGTCCTGTCACCCGCACCAAAAACGGGCTCAATGGCAACATTGGGTCCGTTTTTTCTGTATACATTAAAACTGACTTCTGTCAAAAACAGAAGTCAGTTTTTTTATTTATTATTGAGTTTTACTACGCACAAGGTTTCCTGTACAACATTTGTTGCTGATTTAAAATCTTCCGCCTCTGCCGGAAAAACCTCTGCTGTTTACTGTTGTACCACCGCGGGAGCCTCCACCGTTACCGCTGTTCTGCTGTATTTTTGTCCGGGTTACGGTTGAATACAGAAAACGGCTGTGACGCTGCTGCATCTGAACGCCCTGAGAAGCTATATATTCCCCTGCCCTCACAGCAGTTTTTGCGGTCCTCATCTGTGCCCTGAACACAAGACACACCACAATAGCAACTATAAGCCCGATGAAAAAAGCAATTATGTAAGCTTCAGCACCTGTATCTTCAGAATAGTATATATCCACAGGTTTTCCTGCTGCGGCTTCGGAGAGAATATACTCACAGTCGGTTATGTAATCTTCCAGCCCGCCGTACCATTCATCCGATGAAAAATCATCAACAAAATTGCCGCTCATCCACTCTTTGCCATAGTCGGTAAATGCATAATTTCCGTTGTCGCCGTAAGCCAGCAGCCAGTAGCATCTGTCGTATACTGAAAGCACCAGCATAACACCGTCCTTGCCCGGACCGTACCCGAAAGCATCACTGTACAGGTACATATCTTCAGCATAATACTGAATATTGTCGTATGTTACCGACGGGTCATCTGTTGTCACAATATGTACGGCACATTTGTATTCATCGCTGATTTCTGCAGCCTGTGTATTGAGTTCGGTAAACTGTGGGTAAGAAAGTATCTGTGCCTGGTCATATACATACTGTCTTTCATAAGTCTGCGCCGATGCACCGACAGCAAACACACTGAAAATCAAAGTGAATGCAATTATTGCGGAGGATAATCTGATAATTTTTTTCTTCATACCGGCACCTCCCTACAAAATCAGCATCATGGCAGTTCCCAGAACAGCGGTTACGCTTCCGAGAATACCAAGAAAATATGTCCAGAATTTTTTTCTGCTGACAGGAAGATTGCCTATAAATTTGCCCGTCTGCCCGTTCATTGCAAAACGGTATTCCTGGCCGTTATACCTTGTTGTCATCATATATACAGGCAGCAACGCATAATGCACTTTTCCGCGCCGGATATTTATGTATTTGTTTTTAAGGGTGCATCCGGCATATCCGACAATGTCTGAACGCATAATATCTATGGTTGTATTTTCAACACGGGTTTCAACCCTTTCCACACATTCCTCTGCTGTTTCCCCATATCTTTCCGCAAGATATCCGGGAAGATATGACATTGAAAAAGGCTTAAGCTGAGAATAATCAAAAGGTTCCACCGCATCCATATACTCATCAGGCATATTCTTTGATGCATCCACAGGAACATTTTCAAAAGGCACAATGCCTTTTCTGTAAATATCATAATGGGCTGTTGTTGTTACATTGTACTGGCCTTCCCTGTGACTTGTCACGATAACACCGTCAAATGTTGTATCCGCCTGCACATCGCAGTTATAAAGCCAGAAAGGAACATATACCCCCTGCAGCTTATCTATTTTATTTTCTGTGGCAAATTCGTCAGGAAGGAATTTTTTACCCTTATAGAATTTTTTCAGTTCCGCCTTTGCATCCTCGTGGCTGAGTTTAAAAGGTATTACATAATCAGGTTTAAGATCACCTTTGAACTGCCCCGGTATTACCGACGGATTTCCGCAGTACGGGCAGCTTGTTGCCGCAGTATTTTCATCACACACAAGCTCCGCTGCGCAGGAAGGACATATATATGATTTAAGGGTTTGTTCTTCATCACTCCACTGAGATGATTTATCAGACATATCCCACTGTGTTTCTTCTGTATGTATATGCTCTTCTTTTTCAAAATTATCTGCTGCTTTTTCGTTTTTGGCAGCATAATATTTTTCTATTTCTTCCACCGAAAATTTACCGGAACAGTAGTCGCATTCCAGCATACCGCTTTCGCCCGTAAAATGCAGCGGACCTGTACACGCAGGGCACTGATAGTTGGTTATCTGCACAGCCATTCAATCAGCCTCCTTATACATCAAGTTTGTTTTAACGAACCTTTCTGACAAAAGGGAGCCTGTGCCCCCTTTGTCAGAACATATTTATTCAGAATTTATTTCCGCATTCAGGACAGAATTTTGGCAGTGGTGTACCGGTTTCAGGCTTCCAGCCGCACTTGTCGCACTTTTCAGCAGGTTTCTTTGCACCGCATTCAGTACAGAATTTGCCTTTGTTTACAGCGCCGCAGCTGCAGGTCCAGCCTTCTTCTGCAGGTTTCGGACTGCCGCATTCAGCACAGAATTTGCCTGTGTTTGTTGCACCGCAGGCACACATCCAACCGTTTGCTGCAGGCTGTACAGGAGGTGTCATGCCAACGCCGTTCTGAACAGCTGCCTGATGTGCAGGATTTATTACAGCCTGCTGATTCTGCTGCATCTGGTAAAGTGTCTGCATTGTACCGTCATTACCCATACCGTTC
>JAFSCM010000032.1 GCA_017436765.1 Oscillospiraceae bacterium | reverse complement strand
CGTTAAGCATTTCTACCATATATTTTGTGATACCGCCCATACCAAAGCTGCCTTTGATATTGTCTTCGAGCATCATTTCTTTGATGTATTTAGCTGCAGCAAGTGTTGCACCGCCGGCACCTGTCTGGAAGGAGAAACCGTCTTTGAGAAGGCCGGAAGCTTTTACAACTTTAGCTGCGTACTGAGCCATTTTGAGACCTACAGGGTCTTTTGTGATTTTTGTTGTACCGGAAACGATACCGCTTGGTTCACCGAATTTGTCAACTACAACAACATGGTCAACATAAACTTCAGGGATGGAGAAGCCAACAACAGGGTATTCAACAAGGTTGTCTGTGATACATACAACTATGTCTGCGTTGTAAGCGTCTGCAAAAGCATAGCCCATGGAACCGCAAGCGGATTTGCCGTATTTACCTGTCATGTTACCGCGGTTGTCAGCTGTTGGTGCTGCAACGAAAGCAACATCGATGTGGCTTGTACCTTTTTCCATATCGGAAGGACGGCCGCCGTGGCTGCGGAAGATAACAGGGTTTTCCATAACGCCTTCGCTGATAGCTTTACCAACTTTTGCGCCCATATAGTTACATTCAAGACCTGTAACTACGCCGTTTTTGATGTGTTCGATGATTGGTGCGTGTGTATCGAAAACGCTGGATGCGTTAACTGTGATGTTTTTGATGCCCATAGCAGCAATTTCGTCCAGAACCATATTGAGAACATAGTCACCGTTTCTCATATGGTGGTGGAAGGAGATTGTCATACCGTCTTTAAGACCGCATGCTTCGATTGCTTCTCTGATAGAGCCGATTAACTTACTCATGGTCTGTACCTCCGTAAATTGCTTTTTCCATTTCGATAACCTGTTTTGCTCTGTTAACGATAGGTGCGTCAATCATTTTGCCTCTGAGGGAAACAACGCCGCGGCCCATACGTTTTGCTTCTTCGATGATGTCGAGAACTTCGTGTGCATATTCGATTTCAGCTTTTGTCGGGCTGAATACTTCGTTGATGCCTTCAACGTGACGTGGAGAGATGGAAACTTTGCCTGTGAAGCCGAGAGCTTTTGCAAAACGAGCGTCTTTGTAAAGACCTTCAATATCTTCAACATCTGTGAATGGTGTGTCGTATACATCTACACCGCAGGCTCTTGCTGCTGTAACAAGTCTCTGACGGCAGTAGAGAATTTCTGCGCCTTCTTTTGTTCTTACACAGCGAAGGTCAGCTGTAAGGTCTTCTGCGCCAAGGAACATTGCTGTTACGCGTTCGTCACAGCCAGCGATAAGAAATGCATTTTCAACACCCATTGTTGTTTCGATAAGAGTGATGATTTTTACAGTATTTTTTTCCATACCGCATTTTTCTTCGATACCTGCGATATATTCGCTAACCTTTTTAACGTCTTCAGGACCGTTAACTTTAGGAAGCATAATCATATCAGGTTTGTGTGGTACGATTTCATCAAGGTCTTTGTACCAGAAATCTGTGTCAACAGGGTTGATACGGATTACAATTTCGCAGCCTTTGAGGCCAAGATGTTTGAGTGTATTTCTAACAAGAATTCTTGCAGAGTCTTTTTCTGCAGGAGATACAGCGTCTTCAAGGTCGAGAATGATGCTGTCTGCACCGAGAATATCGCCGTTAACGATAAGGCTTGGTGTGTTACCAGGAATAAAAAGCATTGAACGTCTCATATTAATTTTCCCCCTGTGCTCTCTTCAAAGCAGTTTCTACTCTTGCGCGGATTGTGCAGTCGATAGCACCTCTGTCATTTACAGAAACTTTTGCGTTTGTAACTTCATTTTCTGCCAGCACTTCCATAACAGAAGCTTTGATAGCATCGCCGAACTGTGTAAGTACAACAGATTCAAGAACAATTTCAATACCTGCTTCGTTTGGACTTACCTGTACGTATGCATCGCTGGATTCCAATGTGCCTGCAACGGCATTTTTCACGATTTTCATAATGTACCTCCGTAAAATTTAAAATTGACTTATTTTTTGTTAAGTTGTATTATTTATTTATAATTTTCTTGATTATATAATATACTAAAAACTGTTGTATGTCTAATATATATACTTCATTAAGAGTATGAAATAAAGTTATAATTTTTTATATTACTATAAAGCAAGGTGATTTTAAAAATGTTACTTAAAGAATTGCGATATGTGCTGGCAATCCACACTTACGGAACAATGGCAAAAGCAAGCCAGCATTTATATATATCCCAGCCGGCCCTGAGCAAATATATCCAGAATCTTGAGGACACCCTCAATGTAGAGCTGTTTCACCGCAACAACGGCAGGCTTACACTGACCTTTGCGGGAGAACAGTATGTTTCGGCTGCAACAAGAATGCTGGAAATATTCGAAAATCTGGAAAACGAGCTGACCGATGTACAGAATGCTGCAAAGGGCAGAATCCGTCTTGGCATCTCCACCTACCGCGGGCCTTATCTTCTCCCTAAAGTTATTGCAAAATTCCATCGTGAATATCCGGATATCGACCTGAATGTTACCGAAGAAAGTGCAGAAAATCTTGAACAGATGCTCAGCCGCGGTGAGCTTGATATTGCAATACTCAACCTGCCTTTATCCCTGCCAAATCTGGAATACACACCTATCCTTGAGGAAGAAATTCTGCTGGCTATCCCTGCTGACCATCCAAAAATCAACGAAGCGGTGAAAAGAGAAGGCTGCAAGTATCCGTGGATAGACCTGAAGCATTTTGAAACGGACTCCTATGTTCTGCTGAAACCTCACTTCAAGTCCAGACAGATTACCAATGCTGTACTGAACACCATAAATTTTGCTCCGAAAAGTGTTATTGAAACAGGCAACATCAACACAGGTTACCGTCTTGCCGCAAACGGTTACGGCGTAACCTTTATCCCCGAAACCTATGTGAACAATTCCTCTTCAAGCGTTAAGGCAAAGGTTTTCTCTTTCGGTAACCCGTGCACAAAAATCACACTGGCAGTTGTCTATAAAAAGGACGCCTATATGAGCAGGGCATGTCAGATTTTTCTTGATATGATCAAGGAATTCTATATGGGCACAGACAAGACAAAACCCGAAAATGTATAACAAAAAATACAAAAGCAGACATCTGAAAACAGGATGTCTGCTTTTTTGTTTATACTGTTTATATAATTGTCTATACAAAAAAGAAATATGCCACTATCGTCATAACAACAAGGAAAAGTGCATTGAGTCCCAGGAAAAGCTTCATATAATGTCCTGTTTTTTCAGGATACAGCAAGCGGTATTCGCTGAGTGTGATGAGACTTGCCAGAGATGCAATAGGTGTGCCTGTACCGCCGATGTTTACCCCCAGAAGCAGCTCGCGGTAGTTGTCTGTAAAATGGGAAAGCAGGATTGCTGACGGTACATTGCTGATAAACTGACAGCTTGCTGTAGTTACAAGCAATGTGCTGCGCTGCAGCAGGCTGCCGACAAATTCGTTTACTGCCGGTATGCGGGAAAGGTTGCCGGAAAAGATAAAGAACATTACAAATGTGCCCAGCAAAGGATAGTCGACCATATAAAGTGCATCCTTCTCCACGAAATAAAGCACAACAGGTATAATTACAAGGCATATCTGCCAGGGTATAATACGGAACACCACCATAATGGACAGCGCAAACAGTGCAAGGTACAGCACTGTTTTTTTGACATCAAGTTTTACACCCAGCTCTGTGTTTACCGACAGTGGTGTTTTAGGGAAAAAGAAACAGCATACGGTGAGCATAACCACCGCAAGGATAAACGGCGGAAGCATAATCATTGTAAATTCTCCCGTAGGAATGGAAAAATAGCTGTAAAGATACAGGTTCTGCGGGTTGCCGAAAGGTGTGAGCATACCGCCGAGATTTGCAGAAATGTTCTGGAGAATAAAAAGGAATGCCGCATATTTTTCATTGTTTGTTACCGCCAGGGCAAAATATCCCAGCGGCAGAAAGGTGATAAGTGCCATATCGTTGGCAATTATCATCGAGCCGATAAAGGTTATGTATATAAGGGCAAGCGCCATCATGCGCAGGCTGCCTGTAAGCTGTACAATTTTACGGGCAAGAATTGCAAAGAAACGAATCTGTCTCAATGCACATACAACCGCAAGGGTTATAAACAGACAGGCAAGGGTGCGGAAATCAAAATATGTGATATATTCTGCTGACGGCGGAACAAAGAAGCAGGTTATAACAGCTGCCACCGATGCCACGCACAGAACAACATTTTTCTTTGCAAAACGAAGGACTTTGTTCATAGAGTTTATCCTCTTTATATATCTCAATCAAAAATAGGAAAAATTTTTGGACGGTTCTCTGACCGTCCAAAACAATTATAGTTTATTAACTTTTGTTGTCAATATTTCTGAACAAAATTATTTCAATATATCAAGAATTTCCCCGATTTCATATATTGCATAATCACATTTTTCATCGGCACGGTTGCCCCTTAAATCCAGAAATACTGTCTTAAAACCGCAGGCTTTGCTGCCGTGGATATCATCTTTGAGGTTGTCGCCGATCATATATCTTTCTTTAGGGTTGCCTGCCAGTTCCAGCGCATATTCAAAAATCTCTTTTCTCGGCTTGTCAAATCCGATTTTCCCGCTTATAACCTGAGCTTCAAAATATTCTGTAAGCCCAAGCTGATCCATAAGCACATCCAGTTCAGGATAGTTGTTGGATACCAGATAATGTCTGTATCCCCTGTCGCAAAGTGTCTGCAGCACCATCTTTGTATCAGCATAAAGCGGGTTGTTTTCAGGTGCTACAAGATATGGGCGCACCTTTGGCACAACAGTTTCTGCCTCCTGCTGTGTAAGACCGCAGCGCATAAACATTTTTACAAGTTCCCCGTTGCAGCTTTTCCACCACCCGTCTTCAATCTCCAGCAGTTCCCGGCTGTCACGGTCCTTGTATGTATACCACGGCAGACACTGTCCGTCCAGTTCTTCGCATATTTTTTCCATTGTGATATTATACTGCGGATAATAAGTGCTTACCAGTTCGTATGCATAATCTGTCCACTGATGAAGATGAAGCGTGAGTGTGCCGTGAAAATCCCAGAAAAGTGCAGGTTTTTCATTTACAATTTGTTCCAGCTGATTTTTATCTGTCATTCTGTTAAGTACCTCCAGAAAAGATTTTTTTGAAAGTTTTGTCGGGATACCCAGTGCTCTGCACACCTTTTCCCTGTTTGCTGCGGCACTGGATGTGCCTGAAAGTCCAAGCTCAAACAGGTCCGTATAGGTCATATCCGATTTGTGTACATCCTCAACGCCTTCAGATGTAATACCTGCCTGAGCAAAGCACTGCATCAGAATTTCCCTGTTTATGCCTTCCACCCCGAGAGTACCCTCCTTTGACGGAGCTGCCTTGCGGCTTTCCTTACCCTGTATCTGGGGAATATACACATTGATTATCTCTGCTTTACGGCAGATATTCTGAATATAATTTCTGATTTTAAAACCGGCAGAATCGCTGTCTGTCAAAAGAATTATGCCGTTTTTTTCTCCAAGCTGCCGCAGCAGCTGTTTTTTTTCATCGTCTTTAAAGACAGAAAAACCGTTTACAGGAATTATAAGCGCATCAACAAAGCTGTCCAGCTTTATTGCATCATACTTTCCTTCCACCACAATTATCTGACTGATTTTTATCTTTTCCATTATGCCGCCATACCTTTTACGATAATCTGTGTGATGAGAATATCTATGAGATATCTTTTGTCTATGGCTGAACTTTTAAGGGCTATATCAGTTTTAAGCATAAGGGCGATAATTTCTTCCAGAGCCTTTTCGCTGAACTTATTGGCATTGTTCATAGCCTTCTGATAGCGGTAAACATTGGACCGTTTTTCAAAGTCATCGTGTACCTTCTGATAGGATATTCCCTTTTTCTTTGCCATTTTGCAGCGGTGCATATCTATAAATGCCGTTGCCAGTGCACCTGTCACCGCAATTTCGTCTGTTCCCTGTGAATAAAGTATATTCAGTGTTTCCAGTGCCTTCACAGGCTTTTTGCTGCACACAAGATCAATCACATCAAAAATTCTTGCCTCAAGGGTTTTGACACCCACTGCATCTACAATATCCTTTGTTATCTTTTCATAATTGCAGGCAGCGGCATATTTTTCTACTTCATTTGTCACAAGGGCAATATTTCTGCCCACATTGTCAACAATATATTTTGCTGTTTCCTTATCCAGTGATGCACCAAGATTTTTTGCTGTCCCCCTTGCAATTTCCGCAAGATATTTTTCATCAATCTCCTTTACAAAACTGTAAAGGCCCTGTTTTTTTGCAAGTTCTGCAAGAGGTGAATATTTTTTTGATGAAACCGTCTTTTCATCTTCACATGTAAACAGCAAGGCAAAATGTGTACCTTCGCTTTCCTCTATAATCCTGCACAGCTGTTCCGCATACTGTTCAGAAAGGTCGGAAAGGTCAAAGTCTTTAAGCACGATAAGTCTGTCGCCGAAAAAGCTGACAGTCTGTGCAAGGTCGGACAGTTCATCCATATCGAATTTTGCATTCTGAAAATATGTTATGCTGTCTTCATCTATCCCGTTGTCCTGTGCAATTTTAAGAATCACCTTTAGATTGTCAGAACATACAGAACTGTCAGCAGACAGAATCAGCCATAATTTCTGCATATTCATATTTTCGATTTTATAGCTACCAGCCAAAGTTGAACACATCCTCTACTGTTTTGTACTTACCTGTTTTCATATCAATTTTTATGGTTACATCAGAATTTACAGGGTATATATTCTCCACATTCATCCAGGCGGGAATATTGCCGAATATGTAAATATTGTCTGCCCGTACCGATTCAGGCTTGTCATTTCCCAGAAAATAATATTCGCCGTCCGACACTTCTGTTTTACCGTGGCCGAAATATATATCACAGCCGCTGACAGATATTCTGAACAGCTTTTTATTTTTTGAAATATCGCTTGTCAGGGTAAAGAAGCCTTCGTTATATTCGCTGCTTTCTTCTGCCATAACAACATCCTGAGCCATATAGGAATAGTCAATATATTCCTTGAATTTCTTGGGGCAGAAATATATTTTATCAAACCCGTCTGCGTTGACAGACAGAAGCTGCTGTTTCATTTTATTGTGTGTTGTTTCTTCCGTCAGTATCAGATATTCCCTGCCTTTGCAGGAAATGTGGAAGGAACACTCTCTGCCTGAATCAAATGCCGTAACGGTTACAACATTCCAGTTCAGTAAATTATAGCACACCAGCGTCAGAATTGATACTGCTGCCACAAAAATTTTTCCTGTGCGGCTGTCTGTAATCTGAAAATATGCCACAAAGCAGGCTGTCAGTGCCGCAGCAATCACGATGAGAATTGCAGGGTGTGCAAGATTTACAAGGGCAAAATCAAAACTGTTTTTTATAAAGTCCAGTATTGCCACAAGATATTTTATAAGCATACTGTTCAGTGCAGCCAGCAGCAGATTTGCCGATGATACAAAGGGTATCATATTCAGCACCGGTGTGATCACCGAAAGAACACATATTACAGCTATAAAACTTCCCAGCAGTATATTGAAAAACGGGGACAGCAGCGTAACCCGCATACCTGCAAGGGCAAGAATCGGCATAGTGAAGACAATTGCCATAAATGCACAGGCAAAATTCTTTTTTGCACCTGTGATTTTTCTGTCCGCACACCACATATTTGTGATAATCATACCCACGCTTGCAGCGTAGGAAAGCATTGCACCTATATCCCTGGTTATATATGGATTGCTAATGATACATACCAGGCTGATAATCCCAAGACTTGTCAGTGAATCCTGGTCTTTCAGAAAATTTCTGGCAACAAGGATAACCGCCGCCAGTGCACCTGCCCTTATGACCGACTGTGACAGCCCCACTATATACATAAAAATGAGAATAAGCACAGCTGCAAAAATATTCTTTATCTTTTTGTTTACGGGAAGAAAACCGAATACAATCTGTACAGCGCCTACGACTATCCATACATGAAGGCCCGAAACCACAAGAATATGGGATAATCCCGCTGCTTCAAAACTGTCCCTGATTTCCTGTGAAACAAGATGTTTGTCACCGTAGGATATGGCGCTTACAATCCCCAGTGCATCTTTTCCGTAAAGCTGTGCTGCGCTTTCGAGAATGGTTTTTCGCAGCATCAGTGCCCTGTATTTCAGCGTTTTTATCTCTATGTGTTCATTTACAGCTTCTTCAGCGGAAATATTGCCTTTAATATTATCTGCATAGGACGAAAAGGTATATCTGTTGTTTTTTGCAGGTCTGAATTTGCCTGTGACCAGAACTGTGTCACCTATATCAAATCCGTTGTGATAATAAAAATCCGCCTTGAACTTTTCCCTGCCCTTTTCGTCTGTAACCGTTAATGTATAGCTTGTATTGCTGCTGTTTCTGATGTTGCTTATATAGCCTTTATACACCTGTGTATCTG
>JAFSCM010000031.1 GCA_017436765.1 Oscillospiraceae bacterium | reverse complement strand
TTTTGTGTACAGAAAAATATGCACATAAAATAAATAAAACAGATTTAAACACAGAATATACAGGAATATACATTTACAGGGATTGCACAGGCATTATAGGATACCGATAATTCATATCTTTATAAAGTATAAAATTCAGACTGCTTACAGTGAGCAGATGATATATCTTTGCACTTGTCAGCAAGTCTGTTTTTTGCCTTTGCAAAAATGAACAAATGTGTCTGAGGATGAGCAAAACCGCAAGGTTTTGGTGTATCCGAGTTATTTGTTCAAAGACCTTGCGGCTGTGAAAAGGAGGCGGGGTCCGCTGCCTCGCACAGCGGCAGTTTTGGTTGCTAAATGCAATTAACTATTTGATAAAGAACATTAGATTAATCTTGCATTGCAAGGTTGCAGCAGGCAAAATTTTAATTTTGCAAAATGCGTCAGCATTTCTTGCGCAGCAAACTGCTGTGTTCTTCTCTTTTGCTGCCAAAAGTCACATGCGAAGCATAATTTGGACTTTTGGTTACTTTTGGTGACAAAAGTAATATACATATTGTTTTGTGCAAAATCACCAACAAACTTTGCCTTTTTTCTACAGACTATTGTCTAAAAAAGCAAAATTCTGCTTTGAAATTAAATTCTTTTGTTATATAATAGATTTATGGCTGCACAACGGTTAAATGTGCAGGAATCGAAATTAAACTTAAAAAGGGAGGTTCATATATTATGGACTACAAACAGTTAAAAATCAAAAACGTCCTCGTTGCAGGTCACGCAGGCAGCGGTAAAACAAGCCTTGTTGAAGCATTGCTTTACATGAACAAAGCTTCCGAACGCCTTGGCAGAACAGACGACGGCAATACAGTTACAGACTTTGAAGCAGAAGAAATCAAAAGAAAATGCTCCCTTTCCAGCGCAGTTGCTCCTTTTGAATACAGAGAAGCAAAATTCAATATGATTGATGTTCCTGGCCTTTTCGACTTTGAACTTGGTCTTTACGAAGGCGTTAAGGCAGCAGAAGCTGTTCTCCTTACAGTAAGCGCAAAAGACGGCGTTGAAGTTGGCACACAGAAAGCATACAAACTTGCTGAAAAGAACAAAAAAGGCACAATGATCTACGTTTCCAAAGTTGATGTTGAAAACGCAGACTTCTACAAAGTGTTTGAAGAACTCAAAGCTACATTCGGTCCAAAAATCTGTCCTACATCCGTTCCTGTAGTAACAGACCGCGGCACAGTTTATATCGACCTTATTGAATTCAAGGCTTATACATACAAAAACGGCAAAGCTGAAGAAGTTATGATGCCTGCAACAGGTCACCGTCTTGACGGTCTTGTAACATCCATGATGGAAGCTGTTGCTGAAACAGACGAAGAACTCTTTGAAAAATACTTCAGCGGCGAACAGTTTACAAAAGCTGAAATCATCCGCGGTATCAAAGCAGGCTTCAAGGCAGGTACAATCACACCTGTAATGTGCGGCTCCTCCACAGCTCTGGAAGGCCTTGACCTTACACTTGAAACTCTCTATGCTCTTGTTCCTTCCCCGGAAGATACAGAAGGTACAGAACTTCTCATCGGCGATACAGAAGTTACACTTCCATTCAACGAAAACAGCCAGGTTGCAGCTCTGGTATTCAAAACAGTTGCTGACCCGTTCGTTGGCAAAATGAGCTTTGTAAAGGTTCTCAGCGGCAACCTCAAATCCGACTCCAATGTTGTTAACACAACAACAGGCGAACCTGAAAGAATGGGTAAAGTTCTCTTTGTTCGCGGCAAAAAACAGATGGACGCTGATTACATCAAAGCAGGCGACATCGGCGCAGTTACAAAACTTGCAAACGCAAAAACAGGCGACATCCTCTGTGACCCACAGAACGAATACAAATTCCCTAAATTTGAATTCCCTACACCAACACTTGAAATGTGCATCAAGCCAAAGAAAAAAGGCGAAGAAGCAAAAATCTCCGCATCTCTCCAGAGAATTATGGAAGAAGACTGCACAGTTGGTTACCGTCAGGATGTAGAAACAAGCCAGCAGCTTATCAAAGGTCTTGGCGAACAGCACCTTGATGTTGTTCTTGCAAAGATGAAGGGCAAATTCGGCGTTGAAGCAGAACTGTCCCAGGCTCGCGTTGCATACCGCGAAACAATCCGCAAAAAAGTTGAACTTGTTGAAGGTAAACACAAGAAACAGTCCGGCGGCCACGGCCAGTACGGTCATGTTAAAATCACATTTGAACCACACGACGGCGAAGAACTTATCTTTGCAGAAGAAGTATTCGGCGGTTCCGTTCCAAAGAACTACTTCCCTGCAGTTGAAAAAGGTCTCCAGAGCGCAATCAAATACGGCGTTCTCGCGGGCTACCCTGTTGTTGGTCTCAAAGCTACACTTATGGACGGTTCCTACCACGCAGTAGACTCTTCCGAAATGGCATTCAAACTTGCTGCAACACTTGCTTACAAAGCAGGTCTTCCAAAGGCAAGCCCGGTTCTCCTTGAACCATACGGCACACTCACAGCTTACGTTCCTGGCGCAAACGCAGGCGACGTAATGGGCGAAGTTAACAAACGCCGCGGCCGCGTTCTTGGTCTTGACCCTGCAGAAGACGGCATGCAGGCAGTTCTTGCTGAATGTCCAATGAGCGAAATGTCCAACTTTACAACATACATCCGCTCCCTCACAGTAGGCGCAGGCTGGTTTACATTTGAATTTGTAAGATACGAACAGCTCCCTGCACATCTTGAAGAAAAAGTAATCGCAGAAGCTAAAGAATTTATCAACGTTAAATACGACGAAGAATAAAAAACAACTCCCTTTTACTTTTAACCGGCAAAGAAGGCTCACAAATATGTGGGTCTTTTTTGCTGTCAGCATTTAATACTTTATAAAGATACCTCCAAGGGTTTGGGAGCGGAGCTCCCGAATATCAATCGGGGATGTGTAATGAAGGGGCAGAGCCCCTTCTTATAAACAATATGTATCGCCGCGAAACTCGCTTTGATACGGGCGCGTTGCGTGCGGACATTTGCACGCGGTAGCGCTATACGGCATAGGCGGCAATATGGTTCCTATTTCCGCGTGGGCGACGGAGCTGACCGCTGCCTGTGGCAGATGCCTGACAATCCCCTCAGTCAGCTTTGCTGCCAGCTCCCCTTAACCAAGGGGAGCCATTACAGCGGAGGAAGGGAAAACAACGAGCAGACAAGAGGGCATTTATGCCGTCGCAGTATGCGACGATTGTTTTTCAGGCTCGCAGAGGCTGCGTCGCAATCAGCGGGACTTTTGGATTATAATGCAAATTTCTTTTGTGGATAGAACACAAAATTAATCTTGCATTTCAAGGTTCTGAAGCGTAGCTTCATGGTTCTTACTTTTGGTCACAAAAGTAACATCCATAAGGATAAAAAGACTTTTGCGGTCAAAAGCATTTTAACAGGTCGGCATACACACTGACGACTTATAATCCCTGCCACTGTTGTGAATATCTCCGCAATATGCAGAAAATGATGTCTGTGTTACCATAAAAGCATAAATATTATGCAAGGTGACGGATATGGATAAAAAGCATTTTTCACTCAGGATTGATAAAGAGATTTTTGAAAAACTTAAAGCTGTTTCGGCAGACAGCGGAAGAAGTGTCAACAGCCAGATAAATATGCTTATTAAAAAATATATCCTTGAATATGAAAAGGACAGCAGTATTGCAGAAACCGGCATTTCCCGCAATGTGCACACTGCGACCTGACGGTGTAAAATATAAATTCAGCAGAAAAATATAAACTTTTCAAAAAATATTACCCGCTGGAATATTCCACTGCAAAGCGCATATAATTTATTGGGTAAAAGGTGAAAAAACCTTGATTTTTCAAGGAAAATCCGTGAAAGTTATTGACAATTTATACTTTTATCTATATACTATTTTAAGCTTAAAAAGAGCGCACGGCTGTGCCCGTTTGTGAAAACACGCACCGCTGCTATGAAAAAGGAGATTTTAAAATTGAGTAAAGAAATTTTATTGACCCAGGCAGGCTATGATGACCTTGTTAAAGAACTCGACTACCTCAAGAGTGAAAAAAGAGCTGAAATAGCAGAAAAAATCAAAGTGGCTCGTGGCTTCGGTGACCTTTCCGAAAACAGCGAATATGATGAAGCAAAAAACGAACAGGGCCTTGTAGAACAGAAAATCAACGAGCTTGAATACACACTCAAACACGCAAAAATTGTAAATAAAGAAGATATGCAGGCACACGGTATCAATGTTGGCAGCCACGTTACAGTTGTGGACGAAGACGACTTTGAAGAAGAATACGATATCGTTGGCGCAACAGAATTTGACCCGTTCAACAACAAAATCAGCACAGATTCCCCAATCGGCGCTGCTCTCATCGGCCACAAGGCAGGCGATGTTGTTGAAGTAAGCCTTCCTACAGGCGCAACAATGCAGCTTACAATTAAAGCAGTTGACTAATCTGCACCGCTGTATAAAGGGTATATTATCCAATGTTTACATTAAAAAGAGGCGTTCTGCCTCTTTTTTTGTTGCTGTGCCGTATTGTGCACCGCCGCAATTTATGATAAAATAAATATAATATGGAATAGTATGTCCGCATACATATTCCGCCATTGAAAAGCTATAAACACAATTCAGATAAAATAAACAAGGAGAACAAAATGGAACAGAAAAATCCGAACATTGAAGTTGAAAACGAAGTTTCTTTAAGCGAAATTCTGCAGGTTCGCCGTGACAAGCTCAAGGCTTTGCAGGAAAAAGGCCAGGACCCTTTTGCAAAGACAAAGTTCAATGTTACAAGCTATGCAAAAACAGAAGTGGACAGCTTTGACGACGAAGCAGAGGAAGTTAAAACAGTAAGCCTTGCAGGTCGTATTATGTCCAAACGCGTTATGGGCAAAGCTGCATTTATGGATTTGAGAGACAACAGCGGCAAAATCCAGCTTTATCTCCGCCAGGACGCATTGGGCCCTGACTACTTCAAAGAAGTATGCACATGGGACATCGGCGATATCGCAGGCGTAACAGGCGAAGTTTTCCGCACAAAACACGGCGAAGTTTCCATCCGCGTAAAAGCAATCGAACTTCTCTCAAAATCCCTGCTTCCGCTTCCTGAAAAATTCCACGGCCTCAAAGACCAGGATACAAGATACCGTCAGAGAGAACTTGACCTTATCGTAAACCCTGAAGTTAAGGACACATTTGTAAAACGCAGCCTCATTCTCCGCACACTGCGCGAATTCCTTGACAACCGCGGCTTCCTTGAAGTTGACACACCAATCCTCAACCCAATCGAAATCGGCGCTTCCGCAAGACCGTTCTACACACACCACAACACACTGGATATGGATATGGTTCTGCGCATCGAAACAGAACTTTACCTCAAACGCCTTATCGTTGGCGGCTTTGACAAGGTTTACGAAGTTGGCCGTATCTTCCGCAACGAAGGTATGGACACAAAACACAACCCTGAATTCACATCCATCGAGCTGTATCAGGCATACACAGACTACAACGGCATGATGGACCTTGTTGAAGATATGATGAAAACAGTGGCACAGAAGGTTTGCGGCACACTGGAAATTCCATATCAGGGCAACACAATCAACCTTGGCCACTGGGAAAGAATGACAATGAAGGAAGCTGTTAAAAAATACAGCGGCGTTGACTTTGACCTGATTGCAACAGACGAAGAAGCAATCGCAGTTGCAAAACAGCACAATGTTGAACTGCCGGAAGTTCCAAGCAAAGGCGCAATCATTGCAGAATTCTTTGATGCTTATGTAGAAGAAAACCTTATCCAGCCAACATTCATCTACGACTACCCTGTGGAAATCAGCCCGCTTGCAAAACGCAAACCGGAAGACCCTGCTTTCACAGAACGCTTTGAATACTTTATCAACGCAACAGAGTTCGGCAACGCATTCAGCGAACTTAACGACCCGATCGACCAGCGCGCACGTTTTGAAAAACAGGTTGCAGACAGAAAAGCACTGGAACCAAACACAAGAGCACAGGTTGACTACGACTATGTGACAGCACTGGAATACGGCCTTGCACCTACAGGCGGCCTGGGCTTTGGTCTGGACAGACTTGTAATGCTGCTAACAGACTCCAGCAGTATCAGAGATGTACTGCTGTTCCCAACAATGAAACCACTGGATAAATAATTAGTTTTATAATCTATGCAAATGCGGTGTTTTAAGGCTGAATCGTAACAATTTTACAGGTTGAAATTGAGCTGGTTTAAGCCGTTTACGCCAAACTTACGCCAATCAATGCACAAAATTGTGCAGCCCGAAGATGTTAAAAGCATCTTCGGGCTGTTTTTGTTTATAAAAATATGTAAGTCACAGCAGGGGTATCTGTTCCGTAATAAAATTTGAAAGGAAAATAACAATGAAAAAATTTATTTATGACGAAAAGAACGGATTGCATTATCAGCTTGTAGGTGATTATTATCTGCCCTGCCTCAAGTTGAATGAGTGCGAACAAGAGATTGGAATATGGGGACAAAGACATTTTGAGTATATCAAAAAATATAAGTCCCCGCTTTATACCACATTGCTTATGACAGATAAATTATACAATTATCTTGTTGACGTGGATAAACAAGCTAAAGAAATGTATAACACCCTTATTAAACAACTTGCTGAAAAAGAGAATGTCACAGAACAGCTTAAAGCAGGAAATCAGATGGAGTGGGTTAGTAGGATGAATAATATCAAACACAGGGCGACGGAGATTGTGAACAATAATATGATTCACACATAAATCGCTATATATAATCGTTAATATTGATATTTTTGATTGAAGTTAAAAATTCATTTTTACCATTTCCTACATGAGCGAGATACTTATCATAAAAGGCCTCTTTAGAAAACCAGCTCCCATATAGTTGTCCATTGTGATACCATATTTTAATTAAATTTTTAGATGTTGGACTTATATCTAAGAAAATATGATTACTATTATAGCGGCATATATCAAGAACCCATAATTTTGGATGTTTCCATTTAATAAAAAATTGATGTTTATTATTTGGATCTAAATTTGTTAAAATACGTTTATCTTTTTGTGCTTTATATACATTGATAATCCATATGACTCTATTATCTGTTATGTTATTATAGAATTTATTTCTTTCAATCACATCGCGTATATCAATAGAACTATATTGTAATTCTATTACATGGGTTAATGTATAAATATCTGCTCTATGCTCATTGTTATCGCCCATAACAACTTCACAAAAATCGTCTTTTATTGCAGATTTCCAAGCGGCATGCCATTCTGTTTCATTTTCATAGCCTGCTTTCAATGGCGGATGTGTATCTAAGTATTTCCAATATTGTCTATACTTGCCTTTACAAGCTATAACTGCATAATTTGTATGCCAACAGTCTGCACCTAACATTCCTCTGCTTACATCTTTTATATGGGTTTTCACGCTGTTTACTAATGCAAATTTCATAGCAATTCCTTTCAAATTTTAGATGTAGTAATATAAAAGCATTTAAGTAGTTATATCAACTCTTAATACATCATCAATTGGATTGTATTAGTCGACTCATCATACAAGTTTGATAAATTGTTAGCTGGTTATATGATATGTGCATACAAAATAACTTGTACTGTTTGTTCAATTTTGACTTTCTATACTGTTTAAATAAGTTGTTTTATACTTCTGAAGAATGGCTATAGTAACTTTTTACTACCTCGAAGTTCTTATTGTCTATGCTATATGTATGTTGGATGCCATAACACCAAACACATATACTGGATTTATTTCAATAAACTCAAGTTTATTTCTTACGAAGCTTAAAAAGGTAAAATATAGGTTTATTTTTTTGCTTGTTTGTTTAATTTCCATAGAAAATAAAAATCTTGGTTTTCAAAATTACTTTTCAAATTTGTTTTTCGCTCCAAGGCTTTATCAATCATGCCTAATAATGCTTCACTACCTGCTAATGTTTCGACAATTGTTGTAATGTCATTAGGAATAGAAGAATTTATTACTCCTAAAGCTATTGTTGATGGTATAACAACCAAGCCTCCAAATCGTTTGACGGCCTTCATGTTATTAACTTTTTTAAACATCTTATCCAAATTTGTAAATGCAGGATAAATTATATCGTCATATATCTCTTGTGCCTCTATTTCACTATGAGATTTTAAATATTCTTTAGAAGCTTTATCTATAGCTATTCTATAATCTAAAAATGCACTATGTTCATGGTTACGCAATGATAAAATAGTATTTGTATCGACATTAGCTAAAAAAGGCATTTCAAATACTGGAGATGGTGTATAACCTATAGTATTTCCTGATGTTATGTCTATAATTTCTTTATCAGATGATTTAGTTGTTATATACTTGGAATGATATACTGAACTTACAAATGTTTCTAATTTATATGTTTTATATTCTTCTGTAATATATTCTTTAATAAAATCATATCTATCCTTAAATCCATATCCTTCTTTATTTCCAAATTGTGAATTTTTATAAAGTTTTGTGCTTTTGAAATCTTGTATAGAAAAGCAGCCGGTGTGCTCTGGAAAAAGTTCAGGAAGATTTTTTAATGTTAGAAATGCAAGATCTTCTGTGTCGAAATAGTCATCTATACTCAAAATAGATTTATGGGCATATTTCTCTATAACAGGGTTCAAATCATCTAGTTCTTTTAGATTAAAAATGTGTTTTGAAAAACAATCTGGACAAATAGATAAACTGTGAGGGATGATCTTAGCTATACCAGATTGTATTAAATTTGAATAAATAAAAATTAAAGAGTAGTCGTTAATCCACAACTGTCTATAATAATCTTCACTTGGTTCAGATACAAATCCTATATGTGGATTGGAAAATGTATCTGTTATCAAGAACACATTATCCCCATACAAAGCGGAATATTTATTAAATTTGTTAGCTCTTCGGATTTTACAGTTAATTTCTGCACAGCCACCAAATCCGGATACATCGCTAGAAGGCATAAATGTGTATGGTGAGTATTCAGGTAAACTCCAATCATTTATCACAAGTGAAGAAGCATAAGCATTTAATGCTAATATTTCTTCTAAAGGAGAAGTTGAAAAATAGTCTTTAATTTTATCAATACTATTTAATCCTATTTCATTCATATAATCGATTAATTGACTCATTTTATTTCTCCTCATTTCATTCTATATTTAGCATACTTACCCGCATTAACCATTTCCAAAGAACCGCTGCTTACAAGTTTTTTCAAAACTCTGTATGCCTGGTCTTTGTTCAAGTGGAGCAATTCCATAACATCATTTTTAGATATAAACTCATTCTTTTTAGCCAAACCTATAATAAGTTCAGTATATCTTGTTTCGTCTATATCCATCTGCCTTACATAGCCGATGGATTTTTCTTTATCCTTGTACAGCTTTTTGGATAAGATATATGTTCGTCCTCGTCCACTGCCATATCCTTCCACCATACCGCTTTCAATGGACTTGTCCAAAATATTGCGAACCATAACATCGGATAAATTCAATGTTTCGGCAAGTTGGGCGGATGTAACACGTGGCATATCGCGCAACATATTTAATACAAGCAAAGTGTTTAACGGTAATGGTCTGCCCAAGCGATTTTGTTCATCAGATATAATTTTTGCTATCTGCAGGTCAGGAGCACTGCGTGGAATAAATAGGCTGACAGTAACATCTGTAGATGCAGAGTAGTCGGGCAAAAGCCTGCCATAAATAAGAGAACCCTCGTAAATTCGGTCTATGCCACGGCCTGTTTTTTCAGCCAAACCAACACGCTTTAAAACGTCAGCTAATTTAGGATTTCTGCCGTGAGGCTCTGCGGTCAGCAGATTGTTTATAGAAACGCCTTCTATGAAGCCGCCCGGGTTGGCAATGGTCAAACCTTCATCGTTTATTGAGACTCTGATACGACCCATTTTTGAGTAATCTCTGTGGCTGAATGCGTTGATTATAGCCTCACGAATAGCACGTCTATCAAAGTCCGGAGCTGGAATACGATACAAACCCATTTCAATTTCATTTTCAGGGTTCCACACAGTAATATGTGAATTAAGTTTTTCTACTGCAGCAAGAACAGGTAATACAAAATCTTCGTTTACACGCACAGATGTACCTTCCAAAACCTGAAAAGTAACAGAATGTGTTGGAATAAATCTTTTAATGCTTGTAGCTTTGCCTATTAGCAGCATGCCACATACAGTTGGATATATGTTTACACCTTCTTCCTTGACAAAACCTAAAGCTTTGAAAAGTTCAATATCACTTAATTCCAGCAAAGTTTTATCGCCATTATAAGAAAGAATATTGCTTTTCAATCTTTCAATTTCGAGAGGGTCAAAATCGTCAATTGTTGCTTCCTGCAAAGGTAACACAGAATAGTCCAGCAATCTTAAATCGGACAAACGTGTTGCTATTTCTGTTGGAAACATTGGTACATTTTCCGGTGTGCCGTCTGCTTTTATTCTGCGGCGTAAAATTTTACCGGAGCTTGTGGCTACAATGCTGTAAGAATTTTTGGGTACTGAAATTTTTAAAACTGGCGTTGTATCTTCAACTATTTCAGCTCTGATAGACACAGGCGGAACAGTGTGATTGGCTATATACGCACTTAATGTTATTGGATTTTTATGGGACGAATGTACACCTGTGATTTCACCGTTATCTTCTACGCCAAGGTATAAATCCCCGCCTTCGGTATTTGCAAAAGCTACAACTGCATCAAAAATATCGCTGTCTTCAAGCCTTTTTAAATCACTTTTAAATTCTATTGTTAATGTTTCTCTTTCGGGTATAATTCTGCTCATTTAATTCACCTCAACATCATTTTAACACGCGCGCGTTAAAATGTCAACATATTTAATTGCGCGCGTATTAAATTAATTTATTGTAAAAAGAAAAAAAGAAACCGACTGAATTGTTATAAAGTCAATTTCTTTTTTGGTCTATAATTATATACTTAGCGCACGCATTAAACCTCTATGCAATATACATTGATGGTCAACGTTTAAGACTTCTGAATTATTTCGGTAAGAAAAAACAGTAAAATCAGTTTTTTCACGAGGACGATGCTGCCCAATGTATCCGGCATTAAACAGTGTTTCTAAAATATCTTGTGCAGAAATGCCATTAAACTCGGGATATTTTCGTATTTCTGTTTCCAAGTTCGCAACATAAAAATATTGTGTTCCCATTTTTGTTAAAACTGTTGGTAGCTTTGTAACAGCATCATTTGGGAAAAAACCTGTAAGTTCATCTTGCATGGCAGAGAGAAAATATTCTGTTGAGTACCTTTTAAGTACAGTTTCAAGTTTATCTTCAGTTAGCTTTTTGTTTGGAATATATTCTTCTTGTATAATTGAAAATAGCTGTAATATATCTCTAGGACGATAGATGATATTATCTAACAAATAATCCATCGTATTTTTATTATGGATTACATCAGGTAATATTTCATCTAATACTGACTTTAAAGAAGTTACATTTTCAGTTGAAATACCAACTCTTTTTTCAACAAGCTTTAAAAGATTTGAATCAAAAGGATTATCATATATTTGCCAAGATAACCTTATTCCAGAGTCGCGAATTATTTTGGTTAAATTGGGGTCATGACATAGCTTTAATATATCGCTACGAATGAGAATGACAACCTTTAGGTTTAATGTAAACTTTCGGAAAGTTTTATTTATTTCTTCTGCAGCTCTAATTAATCCCATAATTATTTCTGATTTAAACTCACTGTTATTTAAAATATCGTCTAAACCATCTATAATAAAAATAAATTTCGAATGGAAGTATAAATTCTTTATGGAATTTAATATGGCATTATATATAGCTTCTGAACCTCGAAGTTCCGTAGATGTTTCATATCTCCTGTTGTGTGAAAAAGTAGATTTAACATTTAAACTAGAATCGGATTCGACAAGCTTGGTTACAGTTACAGCTATATCATCATCCTTTTGTAAAAATCCATTTGAGTTTAAGGCATCCATAATATTTACAAATTCGTTAGAAGGAATATTAGGCTCGAATTCAAATAGCATTCTAACTGCTTCTATCAATAGGATGCTTTTCCATAGAGAAATATATGTATTGCTTCCAAGTTCGGAGTAAGTTTTAAGTTTTGAAAACGTTGTATTATTAAAATTGTTTAATGTTCTTTGATATGCATAAATATTATTTTCTGACGCTGTGAGAGTGATTTGTGCATTATATGCAGTTTTTCCTTCACCTTTCCTACCAATCAAAAGAAATTTATAGCCATTTATAAGTTCTTCCATATAATTATTGGGATCAAAAAAAGATAACTTGAAATCCTTAGGATATCGTTCTGCTTCTGTATTTGCATCAGAACAACCAAAGAATATATCTTTAAAATTAACCATGTTATCACCTCTTATATTTAATTATACAATACTATTTATGTTTTTTCTACAAATTTCGAGATAAAGATTATTGAAGAAATTATTTAAATATGTAACAATATAATTGAGAAATAAGAGGTGACTACATTGCCAATCAAGGACAAGAAAATATATAAGGGTAATTACAAGCGCTATGACGGAAAACGCATATATGTTGTAACAGAGGTTGTTGATGTGGACACCGGCGTTGAAATGGTGTTGTTCAAGGACAACAACCGTGCTTCACGTAACGATTACCATATCTGCACAAAGGAATCCTTTTGTCAGATGGTTACTAAGAAAACTACTATTGGTGAAAAACTGGTGGACAAGTATACCCGCGAGAATAATCACAAAACACCTTTAAGGCAGTTTGATGAGTTAAAAGAAGACGGATTTTCGCTGACATCTCCTGAAAAGAAACAGCTTAAAGAAGCTATGGGCAGCTTTTTCGATGACGAAAGATTTTATCGTGATTCTGAAAATTATTATGATTACGCAAAAGAACTGTGTAAGTATTACAGAGAAGATACTGATATGATATCTTTATGTAATAAAGAGAAAAAATACATAATTGTTAAAGAAGAATACGATATGATAAATGAAGACTGCACCTTTGTAAAACGTTGTCTTGATACTGTGATGAAAGAACACAAGGAGTTTTTTAAGGTAAGATTTTATGATGGAAACTCTATTCGCAACACCGCACAAACCATGGGCAAGAGCAAAGGCAGCATAGAATATGCAGAAAAGAAATTGTATGCCGCTTTGGCAAAATTGCTTGAAGACAGAGATAAAAGTGACGGCAACTGCAGACTAGCATATTCGATTGACTGATTGTATTAATTTTCACACAAACATTGCATAAACAAAAAGGTAGTAACAGCAAAAATAACTGTTACTACCTTTATTATTTATGTACCATTTTTTACAATTCCATATATCACAAATACGTATATAGGTAAAAATGCAACAAGTAAAATTAAAAAATTTGCATAAGGTGAAATATTAATAATTTCTGTCGTGAAGAGATAATACGGTCGAAAGAATATCCATATATTATATTCTTGAAGCAGTGTTGGAAAAGAAAACTTATGTATGACAAATTCTATTAATAGAAATATACAGGTCAGGCTTACAGCTGAAAGAGTATTTTTGCAAATACAGGATATAAACAATATAAGTATGGATAATATTATGCAACCTATCGTCAAAACAGATATCGAGAAAACTGTATGCTCTCCGGCTGTCCATATGGGCTGCAGCTTTACCTCTGTTCCAACGTATCTTATAGGAATGGCAGTGTCAAATAAATCTGATGAAAAGCATAGTGCAAAAGTAATCGTTTCCAATAATATAACCATAAATACAGAAAACAATGTTGCACTTATTATTTTTGCTATGCTGCGCCCTTTACTTCCTATTAAGCAGGTGGCAGGGATTTGTTCTATACCTTGTTCTTTATCGCCTGCGAAAACAGGAGTTAGAGAGCCTGCCAGAATCAATATCAGCACTATAGGTAAGATAAAATTATTAAGCGAGACAGGAACGCTCTCTGTTATAGAAAAATAGCTGTATCTTAAATTTCTGGATATACATATTACAAAACAAGTTAGGGCATAACCTGCAGTTGAAATACATACAATTTTTTTACTTAACAGGTTTTCCAGCTCAAACAAGGAAACTTTAAATACGGTTTTCATCAGTTTTTAACCTGCTTTCGTGTATATGCTTTGTAACATAATACTATGCATATTAACATTACAAATATATTAAAAATCACATTTGCTGTCAGTGTAGGCATAAGTATTCCAAACACATTGGTATATCTTCCTGTTACCATAATTTCATATTGTGTTTGTAATGTGAACAGACTTAATTCTCCAGGCAGCGACCAAAGTGACGATAGGTGTGCAGGGAAAGCAATCATTTTGGAGTATAAAGCAGTACCGCCATAATAAAGACCTGCAGTAAAGAATGGAATAAGAGCATTTTTGTTGAAGGCAGAAACACACATAACAATACTGCCTAAAGTAAATCCTGCAAGCAGTGTTCCCCCAATTTGTCTGATACAGAAATCGTATACTGTTCCGCTATATGTGGTCAGATAAAGGCCATAGGTACTTGCAGCGGATATTGTTGAAGTCGGTGCATTATAGCATATTGCTGTAACGGTCATAAAAAATACTTCCATAATTACAACAACGCTTGCGCTATAAACAGCTGCTGCACAAAGTTTTGCTAAAAACACCCCTTTTCGGCCTTTGCGTGAAGTGAGAAGCGCTGACTGCGTTCCGTTGGCATATTCATCAGAGTAAATACCCGCAAGTCCTACAATAATAACAAGCATAGTCAGACCAGGGAAAACCATAGCGTGGTTAATATCTATAAAATTATTTGCACTGCTTTCCAGGTTAAGCTCAATATTGACCTGTGTATTCTGATAATCTGCCAATATTTTTTCTTTGGCTTTTGACAACATAGAGCCGTCAGAATTTGCTGCATCTTCCGAAAGTTGTGCTATATATGCTTCCCTTAAATCAATGCGCTGATAATAATTATTGATACTTGAAGCCAAACTGCTGTTAAGTATGTTATATGCACGCTCAAAATCTTTATACTGATTAATGTAGTCAAAGACACTTTGCGGTACAAACTGCACCAAATCAGTAACAGAACAACGATATTCCTTACTGCGTACAAATTGATGAAAATCCTCGTTGTTTACTGCAGAAGTAAGTTCAGAGCGTACAGGTTCGAGAGTATATTTTACATTTATATTATCACGGAACTGTATTTTCATCACAAAAAACAAACCAAGAAACAGCATCAGTGCAAACCATATTACTCGTTTGGAATATATTTTATATAGTTCTGTTTTTAGCATTCTTAAGTTCATAATACATTCCCTCCAAAGTAATAACTGAAAACATCTTCAAGGATAGGTCTGGCGGGCTGGCAAGGAAATTCAGGCTGGCTATCACCTACAATTCGTACTTCAACACCATTGGTTTTCTGAATAATATTTCCTATAGTGAACTTCTTTTTTATTATATTCAGCTCTGCATGTGAAACAAAGGCATTCCATACCTTTCCTTCTACTTCCTGCAATAATCTTTCTGTAGTGTCAATTTTGAGAATGGCACCGTCTCGCATAATAATTACCTCTCCGGCGATAAACTCCATATCAGAGATAATATGAGTAGATAAAAGAACGATTCTGTTTTCGGATAATTCGGAGATTATATTGCGGAAACGGATACGTTCCTGTGGATCAAGACCTGCTGTAGGTTCATCAAGGATAAGTATCTTAGGGTCATTGAGCAATGTTTGAGCAATGCCAACTCGACGCAGCATACCGCCTGAAAATCCGCCAAGTTTTTTCTTTCCCACATCCTGTAAGCCTACAAGCTTCAAAAGGTCATCCACTTTTTTATCGGCGGTTTTTCCTGTAATACCTTTAAGGGCCGCAATGTATTTTAAGAACTTTTTAGCAGAAAAATTCTTGTATACGCCTATTTCTTGTGGCATATAGCCCAGCTTATCACGATAGCTTGCACCCAAATCTTTTATATTTACTCCGTTTAAAAGAACTTCGCCCGATGACGGGTCCAGAATATCAACAAGCATTTTCATCAGTGTGGTTTTGCCGGCACCATTGGGACCAAGCAAACCATATACACCATACGACAAGCTGAAAGAAATATTATCTACAGCACATTTGCTGCCGAAATTCTTTGTCAGGTTTTGTACTGATAATTCCATTTTATTTCCTTTCTATGCATACATTTTAGTTGTGGTTTTTACAGTTACAGCAGCAAACATACCAATACTGATAATCATAATTGCTGTCAGTAACCATAAGCTCACACTGGCAATAATTTGAACAAATTCTTCGTTGGATAACAGAAAAACTGCAGTGAGCACCCATGCTGCCATCATAAGAGAAAGTGGCAGAGTGCTGTCTGAAACAGACATAACCACAAGAGCCACAGCACCGACCAAAAACAGACAGACAAAAGAGCATATATATAATCTGATAAAATTATCATTTTGGCAAAAAACTGCTGCGCCGGTCAGTAAAAGCCAAACAACATTTGCTGCCATACCAAGCCACAGCCTTGCAAAATAAATCCTTTGCGGAGCATATTTGCAGGTCTTTTCCAAAGCGACGAGATTACTGTCTCTGTATTGCAGTTCCCTGATAGCAAAACTTATTACAGGTACAGGGGCCAATGCACATATCAATGATACAGGTTCTATACCGTAACCCGATGATACTGTCGATAACACAACGCAACAGCCTAATAAGAATGCAGACAATATCCACATAAATGCGGATTGAACAGTGATACAGGAAAAAATCACTTTCCAAAACTTTCTATCAAATATATCTTGCTTTTCTGTGTAATAGAATGCTGCTGTCTCGCATACTGAAATAATTTCTTTTTCCGAAACTTCAGGCATATAATCCTTTTTTATTTCTGAAGCAAATTTTTGTTCAAATGCTGCTAAATCATCGAAATATTCCATGCTATTCATTATATCCCTCCAGTTCAATCCTCAGTTTTTCAAGCCCATATCTTATTCTGGCTTTTACTGTTGTTTCTTTTATTCCTGTAATTTTAGCAATGTCCTTGATAGAAAATTCGTTGTAATATCGCAAAACAACAGCTTCCCTTTGTTCAGCAGGAAGCTTTGCCAAAGCTTTTTTTATATCGGTTTCTGTTGCAATGTTTTCCATTTCTTTGTCGATGATTATATGTTCATCTGATATTTCTACATAAACAGGACGGCGTGACAGTGTTCGATAATGGTTTTTCAGATGATTGGATGCAATGGTAAACAGCCAGTTTTTAAAAGGTGTTTTAGGCTTATATCCCGAGATATTTGCTGCCACTTTTATAAATATCTCTTGCGTAAGGTCTTTTGAAATATGATAATCACCCGTATTTTTATAAATAAAGGCAAATATAGGCTGATACCAACTGATGATTAAACTGGTCATCGCAGTTTTATCGCCATTCTGTATTCTTTTTATCAAAACTTGTTCTTCCACTTTCCAATCACCGCCTTTCACTATATATAACACCGCAAAAGTTTAAAAAGATATATTTTATTACAGTTTATCACTTTAAAAGTATACAATCTATTATATCAGTAGTGCACTTATCAAGACTATAAGTGCACTTTTTTATTTACATAAACAAGACAATTCTAAGACGTATTAATAAGTCGCCGGCTACATGTGAAGGGCAAATTATATGTTTGTACAATAAGATGTTTTTTAAAACTACAATTAGTTGATTAGGACATGATTAAGACACATTAACAGGTCGAGCTCTACATGTAGAAGGACAAAATATAACTCCTTCAAATTCAGAGAAAGGAGGAAACACTATGCAGAAGGAAAACATCGTTGATGTAATCCGTGGTAGCGAAATTGAGCCTAAAGAGGTGGAGTGGCTGTGGTATCCGTACATACCTTACGGAAAGGTTACGCTTATACAGGGCGACCCAGGTGACGGCAAAAGTACATTTGTACTTAATCTTGCAGCATTGCTCACTACGGACAAGCCGTTGCCGTTCAGCAGTGAAAAGAGAGAACCGATTACTGTTATTTATCAGAATACAGAAGATGATGCAGATGACACCGTACTGCCAAGATTTATAAAGGCAGGCGGAGATGTAAACAGGTTGGTATTCATCAACGAAGAAAAGCAGGCGCTGAATTTTACAGACCAAAGGATTAATCAGGCTATCGTTCAGGAAAATGCCAAACTGCTGATTCTTGATCCACTGTCTTCGTATATCGGCAACGATGTGTCACTGAATATGGCAAACGAGGTGAGAACACAGTTTAATTCACTTATTAAAGTAGCCAGAGATAACAATTGTGCCGTAGTTGTTGTAGGACATATGAACAAAGCACAGGGTATGAAAGCTTTGTATCGCACAACAGGTTCCATTGATGTTGTAGGTGCTGTCAGAAGTGCGTTGCTTATAGCACGAACATCGCAGGATATGTCAGACAGCGAAAGAATAATGGCGGTGCAGAAATGTAACCTTGCACCTATGGGCAAAGCCATTGTTTTTTCAGTTGGTGAGAATGGTGTTGAATGGCTGGAGCAGGTTGAGCGCTCTGCCGACGATATTTTGGGCAACACATTTTCATACGGAAGACCTGATGACAAATTAAATGAAGCAAAAGATTTCATCAGGTCTATGCTTGCAGATGGTGCACTGCCTGCAACGGAATGTGAAAACAGGTTACAGGCAGCAAACATCAAAAGCACTACGGCAAAGAAAGCAAAAAAAGACATTGGCGCAATTTCGGAGAAAGTGGGCAATGTATGGTTCTGGCGATTGCCGTAGGTGACAAGAAGCCAATAAGTAAAAGACTGCCGCAAGAAGTCTGTTGCTTATTGCTTCGCAGGCACAAAGGGAGTGCAGATGGAACGGCTGCCCCACAACCTTGGTACAAGGTGTAGTGGGTTACACAACAAAAAGCCGACATCAAAGCTTTGGTTTTGAAGCGGTTGGTGATGAGGGGAAACCAACATATTTTGCAAAAGCAAAATCAATGGCGGCGGATTGTTGTGTATATAAAAGCAGCTATTCTTCAAAAACAATAATATGGTCAAACACTTATTGACTTGTTGAACAGTTAAAAGAAAGGAGGAATATGATGGCGAATTACGGGATTATTCGCATTGAAAAAAGAAAAATCGGTTCTGTTGGTCGTATTTGCAATCACCACGAAAGGCTGAAAGAGCAGTACAAAAGCAACCCTGACATAGACAGCGTAAGAACACACCTCAACTATCATTTGGTAAAACCCGATAAAAAGTACCGAGAGCTTGTTCTTGCACGTATTCAACAGGCAGGGGCAAAGATGAGAAAAGACAGCGTTGTTATGCAGGATGGATTGATAACCGCAAGCCCTGAATGGATAAAGGCTAACCTTGATGCTGAACAGGCAGAGTATTTCAATTACGCTTTTGAGTTTGTGAAAGAGCGCTATGGTATAGAAAACATTATATCGGCGGTAGTGCATCTTGATGAAGCAACACCGCATATGCATTTTGTATTTGTTCCGATAACAAAGGATAACAGATTGTCTTCTAAAGATATTATGGGTGGACCTAAAGGAATGGCGAAGTTGCAGGATGATTTTCACGCTTACATAAGCGAAAAATATCCTGACCTTGAAAGAGGTATTCCGAAAGCTGTATCACACAGAAAACATATCCCGGCATATATGTTTAAAAACGCCACAGAATTATATAACCATTACAATGAAATATGCAATGCCATCAACGATATAGGGCTTATCGGCAATGCCAAGAAAAAAGATGAAGCAATTGCACTGCTTGGCAAATATGCTCCAGAAATGGCAAAGCTGAAAGACCAGCTGAAAACAACGGACAAGCATATTGAATCTCTTGAAAAAGAACTTAAAACCGAGTTTAAAATCAACAAAATGTATCAGAGTAAAACCTATACACAGGAACTTGAGATAGACAAACTCAACAATGCACTTTACGAGCTGAACGCAAAGCAGAAAAAGCTGGAAAAGGTTATCAGCCTTATCCCACCTGAACTGCTGGAACAACTTGTAAAAACAGAACAACAAAACAGAAGAATCAGAAATAATGGAGAAAGATAATGAAAAAGATATTTATAACCACACCAACATTTTATAAGGGGGTACGTGCCTATGAAACCTGAAGTCCCAATCTGGGAAAAGAGCAATCTCACTCTTGAAGAAGCTGCTGCATATTCCGGTATTGGCATAAACACCCTTCGCAGAATATCTGATAAGGAAGATTGTGATTTTGTGCTTTGGATAGGCTCAAAACGCCTCATAAAGCGTAAGCAGCTTGATGAATACACATCTAAAATGTACTCAATTTAATTGATATATAACATATTGTACATAGCAGAATACATTTATTTGTAATAACAGATACTTGAAATCAGGGATGTTGTTCTGTTACAATTGGCGTACGGAACAATATCCCTTTTCTGCTGTGCGGAAAGGAGCCGACAATGGCAGGAAAAGGAAACACAAAAAGAAAAGATAAAGACAGAATAGTTCTCAAAACAGGAGAAAGTCAGCGTAAAAACGGAACCTATGATTACCGCTGGACTGACAGAAACGGAAAACGTCATGTGGTTTATGCTAAAACCTTGGAGGAACTGCGAGAAAAAGAGAAGGAAATTGAAAAGAACAGGATTGATGGCTTAAAAGCCGAAGCAAGATATATTGTCTTGGATGAATTGTTTGACCTGTGGAAACAGCTTAAACGAGGTATAAAAGACAATACATTTCAAAATTACATATATCTTTATGACACATTTGTAAAGCCGTATATGGGTAAAACCAGAATTCAAACAATCAAAAAATCTGATGTGAAAAAGTTTTACAATTACCTTGCAGATGAACGCAATCTTATGATTTCCACTATAGACGGTGTACATACTGTGTTGCATCAGGTACTGCAGATGTCGGTTGACGATGAATATATCCGACTCAATCCGTCAGACAGTGTTCTCAAGGAACTGAAACAATCGGTAAAGAGAAAAAGTGAAAAACGAGAGTCTTTAACTGTACAGGAGCAAGATTTGCTGCTGAATTTTCTCAAAAACCACAAGGTTTACAATCATTGGTATCCCATAGTGGCGGTTATGCTTGGCACAGGTCTTCGTGTAGGCGAGGTAACGGGGTTGAGATGGTGCGATATTGACCTTGAAAACAATATGGTTGATATTAACCACACATTGGTGTATTATTGTCATAGGCAGGAAAAAGAAAAACACGGATGTTATTTCAATGTGAATACTCCCAAAACTATAAAAAGTGTCCGTCAGGTTCCCATGCTGGGTTTCGTAAAAGAGGCATTTCTGTCTGAAAAACAAACACAGGAAATATTAGGTGCAGAATGTAAAGTTACCATAGACGGCTATACTGATTTTATTTTTATAAATAAAGACGGCAAAGTACAGCATCAGGGTACACTTAACAAAGCCTTTAAACGAATTATCCGTGACTGCAATTATGAGATTGATATGAAAGGTGAAGAAAATCCGGTTTATCTTCCACATTTCAGCTGCCATATTCTCAGATATACTTTCTGTACACGTATGTGTGAAGCAGGGGTGAATCCAAAAGTCATTCAGGATATTATGGGGCACAAAGATATTTCCACCACAATGAATATTTACACAAGTGTTACCAAAGAGCATAAATTTTCTCAGTTTGTAACTCTTGAGGAGTATTTCAAAAAACAGAATAATATGACATCTTCAAATTAAAGGTTTAAGCCAATTAAGCCAATTTTTACGCCAAGCAAAACATAATATGCAAAGGGTTATGCACAGTTATGTGGCGTAAGCTTAAATTAGCTTATTCAAAGGTAGAGTTTCAAAGGATTGCGCAGACTTATAAATGCAAGTGAGCAAAAATCCCAACAATGAAACCACTGGATAAATAATTGGTTTAAAAGTAAATGGTTTTGGCGTAAATTGTGGTGGTTGTGTAACATTTATCAATGCAAAAATGAAGTATAGCTCACGATTTACGACCAACTTACGACCAATTTTTAAAAAAGAAGAATACACCTGTAAAAAAACTAACCGACGAGTGATAACCACCCGTCGGTTTTTGTTTTGTAATCTGATATAAATTTTAAAATGCAGGAGGTGTGATGGCAAAGATAACCTCAACCTCGCTGTCGGTCTGGTTAACCCAGAAATGCGGAGTTTTTGCAGGTATGCGCACACTGTCGCCCTGATTCAGCACAAGCTCCATCTGGTCAAGGAACAGCACAAGCTGGCCTTTGAGCACATAGAAAACCTCTTCGCCTTCGTGGCTCTGCACGGCGTCACCACTGTTGCTGTTGGGCTTGAAACGCTGCAGCACAAATTCTATTGTACCGGTGTTGTCCGGTGTCAGCAGCTCGTAAACAAAGGAGTGACCGTTGTCGGAGGAGAGAATTTTTTTGCGGTGTCCGCTGCGCACAACAATATCTTCCGGGCTTTTGTCCGCAGTTGTAAAAAACTGAAACAATGGCACATTAAGGGCAGAAGATATCAGTTTGAGTGTATTTATGGAAGGATTAGCCTGGTCGTGTTCAATCTGGCTTAACATTGACGGAGTGATATTAACCTTTTCTGCCAGAGTTTTCATCGAAAAACCTTTTTCTGTGCGGTACTTTCTGATTTTAGCACCGATTTCCAAATCTGCCAATTATGCCACCTCTTTGTTTTCAGAAAATTTTCAAATCTATAAATAAAGTATCAGTTGTTTTACTGAAATGTAATATATTTTAAAACAGTTTAAATATATTACATTTAATTATAAATGATAACCTGTGAAAATTCAATTATTTTTTGTATAAATTACCATTTTGTCGGCATAAAGTAACGGCATATTAAATGATATTTAATTATATTTGTGCAGGTTAACAAATATTTAAAAACATTTTCGGACATTAAATACAATTAAAGCTATTGAAATGTGGTTAAATATATGTTAATATTTATTTAACAAAGTTAAATATTGTTAAACTCAAGAAAGGAGAGAGTATATGAAAATCAACGAAATTTATACACCGGCCATTTTGCTTGACCTTGATGCCATGGAGCATAACCTTAAAAAGTATGCAGACGAGGCAAAAAAATACGGCAAGCAGATCTGGCCGATGCTTAAAACACACAAAAGCATTGAAATGGCAAAAGCTCAGGTAGACTGCGGCACAACAGGTTTTCTCTGCGGTACACTGGACGAAGCGGAAACACTGTGCGAAGCAGGTTTTGACAATCTGATGTATGCTTATCCTGTGGCAACAGATGTTTCCATCAAACGTGTTACAGAACTTGCTAAAAAATGCAATTTCATCATCAGAATTGACGGCCTTGATGCAGCAAAGGCAATTGATGCAGGTGCAAAGGCAGCAGATGTTAAGGTTAACTATACACTTATCATCGACAGCGGTCTTCACCGTTTCGGCGTGGCACCGGAAAAGGCTGTTGAATATGTGACAGAGATTGAAAAGCTGGGCAACCTTGTATTCAAAGGCATCTCCACACATCCGGGTCATGTATACGGCGCAGCAAGCAAGGCAGACCTGCCAAAATATGTTGCTGACGAACGCAACACAATGGCTGTTGTTGTAAAAGCTCTTAAAGAAGCAGGTTTTGAACCTGAAATCGTATCCAGCGGTTCAACACCAACATTCTGGGGCGCAGTTGAAGATGAAAACATCAACATCCTTCATCCTGGCAACTATGTATTCCACGATGCAATCCAGATGTCCACAGAAACAGCAACAGAAGAAGAATGTTCACTGTATATTCTGGCTTCCGTTATCAGCCATCCAAGCGAAGATATGTTTATCTGTGACGCAGGTGCAAAATGTCTTGGTCTTGACCAGGGCGCACACGGCAACAGCTCCATCAAAGGCTTCGGCGTTGTAAAAGGCCATCCTGAAATCACAGTTTACGGCCTCTCTGAAGAGGTTGGCAAACTGCATGTTGACGGCGAAACAACCCTTAAAGTCGGGGACAAAATCAAAATTATCCCTAACCATTCCTGCTCCAGCGCAAACCTTACAGACTACTATGTAGGTATCCGCGGAGACGAAGTTGACCATCTGATTAAAGTTGATATCAGAAGCAACTCCACAACAAAGAACGTTTAGTACATATATGGTATGTACTTTGGCTTGCACAGCAAGTAAAAAATATTAAAAGGAGAAAAAATATGAAAAAGTTTTTATCAATACTTCTCGCATTGGCACTTACACTTTCATTCGTAGCTTGCGGCGGCGGTGAAAAACCAGCAACAGAAGGCGGCGAACCTGCAGCTGAAGTTTATGAACTCAAATTCGCTGGCTCCATGCCAGTTGACTCCCCATCCAGCCAGGCTATGGAACGCATTAAAGAATATTGCGAAACAGAATCCGAAGGCCGTCTTAAAATCACAACATACCCAGCTAACCAGCTTGGTGACTCCACACTTGTATTTGAAGACATCATGGCAGGCAACGTAGATATGGGTTGCTTCTTTACAAACAACTCCTACGACGTACGCTTTGCTGTTAACAGTATGCCATACCTCGTAACAAGTGCTGAAGAAGCAAAACGCGTTTACTCCCCAGGTTCCCACTACTTCACAGCTTACGGCGAACTCTTTGAAGCTCTCGATGTTAAACTTCTCGGTATCCACGGCGACGGTTTCGTAGGTCTTCTCTACACAAAATACCCAGAAGGCTATGAAGATGTTAACACACATAAAGACCTTATGATGCGTATGTCCTCCACAGACGCTTACAGAATCGCTCTTGACGCAATGGGTTACAACTCCACAACAATCGCATTCTCTGACCTTTACAGCGCACTTCAGACAGGTGTTTGTGACGGCGCTATCGGCCTTACACCGGTTTCCGCAGAAAGCTCCTTCGCAGAACTTATCAAATACTGGGCACCACAGAAAATCTTTATCGACCCACTTGACTACATCATCTCCCAGCAGACATGGGACAGCCTCCCGGCAGACCTTCAGGAAATCCTCCAGACAGCTGTAACAAACGAAACAAACGCACAGTTTGACAACATGGACAAACTTGACCAGGAAGCTCTTGACAGACTGGTAGCAGGCGGCACAGAAATTCTTGAATACACAGACGCTGAATTTGAAGCTTATGTAGAAAAAGTTCGTACAGAATCCTGGGCAGAAATGGCTGAAATCGTTGGTCAGGAAATCATCGACGAAATCAAAAAAGATATCGAATAATTTAATACTTATTCAATAATCACACATTACATTTTATAAACCTATCCGTATAATGCTTGCAGGCTTTTGCCTGCAAGCGTTATAAATTAATCCACACCATGAAAGGTTGATAATTATGTTAAAAAAGATTGAAGACTTTCAGAAGGGTAAGCTGTGGTGCGGAGTAGACAAATTTGTAAGTGCTCTTATATCAGTGGCAGGTATAGCACTGACTGCTGTTATTTTTATAGTTGTTATAGCACGATATATCTTTAAAACAGATATTTTCGGCAGCGAAGAAATTATTCTTCTGCTTGCATGGTGGCTTTACTTTATGGGCGGCATCGGTGCCAGCCAGGAGGACAGCCACATCAAAGCTGATATGGTAGACGTTTTTATCTCCAACAAGTTTGTTATAGAACTTACCAAGGGTATTGCAAAAGCTCTTGAAGCTGCAATATTCTTCTTCTGCGCATACCTTACATTCCTTATGCTTAAGGTTAACTATGTAAAAATGCCTGTTACAACAGGTCTTAAAATTCCGTATCTGGTATCACAGGTGCCAATCTTTATCGGCTTTATAGGCATGGCACTGTTTGCAGTATACTGGGCAGTTTACTACATTGTAAAAGCAATGGACAGAAAGAAAGGAGGAGCTGAAGAATGATTATAGTAGTATCAATTATCGTACTTTTGTTCAGCCTTATTCTCGGTCTTTGCGTTCCTGCAGCTTTCGGTGTTTCTTTCAGTACCATAGCATTTATGGACGGCCAGAGCCTTGCATCCCTTATTCCTGTAGGCTACAGCAAAATCAACACAACAGTTCTGCTGGCTATTCCTCTGTTTATCCTCTCCGGCGGTATCATCGAAAGAGGTAAACTGGGTAAAGCCCTTACAGACTTTGTTCAGATTTTTGTAGGCAAGGTAAAAGGCGGTCTTGGTATGGTTGCCGTTATCGCCAGTGCTGTTTTCGGCGCTATCTCCGGTTCTGCAGCTGCTACACTTTCCTGTATCGGCAGTATCATGTATCCAAAACTTGAGGAAGCACACTACGACAAGGGCTTTGCAGCTTCTCTTATTGCAAACGCATCTCCTCTTGGTCTGCTTATCCCGCCAAGTTCCATTCAGATTATGTTTGCCTGGGTAACAGGCCAGTCCGTTCTTGCCTGCTTCCTTGCAACTATCGTTCCTGGCGTTATCCTTGCAACACTTCTGTGTATCATCAACTACTTTGAATGTAAAAACAACAAGGAATACTGCGAATACAATGCAAAACGCCTTGAAGCAGCTATTCAGGAACCTGAAATTCCTATCACAAGAAGATTTACTGCTGCATTCCCTGCTCTTATGATGCCTGTTATTATTCTCGGCGGTATCTACTCCGGTGTTATGACACCTACAGAAGCAGCTGCAGTTGCAGTTATCTACGCTATCCCAATCGGTTTCTTTGTATACAAAGGCCTTACAATGAACGGACTTAAAAAATGTTTCCGTGATGCAGGTATCACAGCAGCTGCTGTTATGCTTATGATGTTCATGGTTATGATTCTTTCCCGTCTGTTCGTTCTGCTTAACCTTCCTAACCAGATGGTTAGCCTGCTTACAGGCATTTCCAGCAACAAGAATGTTGTTCTGCTGATGGTTAACATCTTTATGATTATCATCGGTATGCTTATGGACGACAACTCCGGTACATTGCTCTGCGGTCCTATCCTTCTTCCGGTTATGATCGCTATCGGCGTAAGCCCAATCCAGTTTGCAGCTATCCTTGGTGTTAACCTTGGTATGGGTACAATCACACCTCCTGCTGCTCCTCTGCTTTACCTTGGCGCACGCACATGTAATGTTCCTGTTAAGAATATGCTCAAGCCATCCATCAAGATTATCCTCTTTGCATGGATTCCTACACTTATTCTTACTACATACATTCCTGAACTGTCCCTCTTCCTTCCAAGACTTTTCGGTTTTGCAGTTTAGGATTAAAGTTATAAAACAGTTTGCTCAAAAGCAAAAGCTGATAATTTTTTGGGATAATTCTCTCCTCGATTTACGTTTTAAATTTCGGGAAACAAAAAGACGGCATACGCCGTCTTTTTGTTTTGTATATAATTGTTTATTCAAGTCCCGTAAGGGTAAGTCTGCCGTCGGTATGATGGTCAATATGCTGGTGTTTTGCCAGATATTCCTCCAGCACATCCCTTGCAGAGGTTGCTATCACACGGCCCTTGCCGTTCTTTTCAATTTCTTCTATATCCACATTGAATATGCGCTTAAAGTTGTTGTACTGATACTGGGGCACGCCCACTGTAAATATCCCCTCATCGCTGACGGGCTCTCCGTCAAAGGAAAATTGTGTCATTGTTGAGGTCGGGATATCGTAAACTATCTTCAGTCTGCCCGACAGCTGTGAAAAGCTGCTGTGGGCACCCTGCCACACCTCGTCCCGCAGCATATACATAAACATCCGCTTCAGCTGTTCGCCGCTTATCTTAAGCAGGTATACGCAGCTGTCGTAGGGGAAAGCTTCCACAAGGTCCTTGTACAGCACCAGCGGGCCCATACTTTCGGTGCGTATGCTGCCGCTCACCACCAGCATAATGTCGGTGGCAAGACACTCTGCAAGGATATCCGCAAACAGTCCGCCCAGCTCCGTCTCCCTTGTTCTCACAGGATGGGTCAGCTTTCTGTTCATACGGGTGATTATGCGGTTGTACTTGGCATCGGTTTTTTCCTTGTAAACCGCAAGGATTTTTTCGATGCTTTCATCTCGGGGACAGGTTGCGCTGTTTATAGGCACGCTCTGCCATTTCCAGCTTTCAATGCGGTTTTCCTGCGTGTCCACCACAATGTCAAAGCGGCCGATAATATCGGTGCCGATGCCTGCCTGAACAATGAGTATGTCGTTGACAACGGCAGGTTCCTGTATAAAGGTGTGGCTGTGGCCGCCTATTATTATGTCAACACCCCAGGCAGGGTCAAGGCTTGCGGCCAGCTGTTTGTCCTCCTCAAAGCCGATATGGGTCAGCAGCACTGTCAGGTCAATGTCGGTGGCGTTATATGCGTTGCAGATTCTGCCCACCTCTGCGGCAGCTTCGTATATATCCACAAAGGAGCCCACGGCGGCATCGTTCTTTGCCGATTTCATAACGCTTTCGGTAAGTATGCCGATAAACAGAATCTTCATCCCGTCAATTTCTTTGACGATATGTGGCCTGAACAGGCGGACAAAGTTGGACTTTATGTAAAGGTTTGCGTTGATGACAGGGAACTTTGCACATTTTTCCAGAAAGAGCAGATGGGCGATGCCATAGTCGATTTCGTGGTTGCCCAGTGTGGCAACATCAGGGGCTATAGCGTTCATAATCTCAATGGTGCTCATGCCTCTGAACTCTGAGTCTATTACCGATCCGCGGAACATATCCCCGCAATACAGTAAAGGGTGTTGGGCACTTCTCTGCGCACCTTGTCGATATATCCCGACAGCATACTTACGCCGCCTGTGAGATTTTCGCTTACATCTTCTGCAAGAAAATCGCCGTGCATATCGTTTGAATGGAGCAGGGTAAGGTTTTTGTATCTGTTCATACTGCGGCCTCCTTTGTAAAGGGCGGATATTGGTGTGCAGGGAATATCTGCTGTTGACAAAAAAGTGATTTTAGCTTAAACTGTCATCTATGTGTTTATATTAAAGTTATACCATAAATGCCGTCATTAAGCTACTTTTTTATCGGTGCAAAGGGTGATTTTTGGGGTGATATTTGCCTTTGGGGCGGTATACCGATGGCAAAAAAATTATTTTGGTGCTATAATATAATAGAAAAATAATGAGAAGCTGTCACATCTGCAGATGCACAGCAGAAAGGGGAAGAAGATGAAAAACACAGAAAACCGTATGGCAAAACTCTCACTGATTACAGCAGCAGCTGTATTGGTGCTGTCCTCGTCCTTTGCGGTATCTGCACAGACGCAGACAGCTGCAGGAAAACAGCTTGCCGTGCTGCCTGTGGCATATATGATTACCACGGCAATATCCTTCTTCTTTCTCATAGGCTACTGCGCACTGGTTAAAAACCGCAAATATCCCTTTGTGCTTCTGTTTGCTTCGGTATTTGTGGTAAATGTGGGCTACGCTTTTCTGGCCCTTTCCAAAACCCTGCCGGAAGCCCTGCTGGCAAACCGCATATCCTATCTGGGGGCGGTGTTCCTGCCGCTGTTTATGCTGCTTATCATAATGGAAGAATGCAAGATAAAATGCACAAAGCTTATATATGCAGTGCTTATCAGCATAAGCGTAACGGTGTTCTTTATTGCGGCAACCCCGGGCTACGGCACCCTTTACTACAAGGATGTTACCCTTATCTTTGTAAACGGCGGGGCAAAGCTGGTTAAAACCTACGGCCCGCTGCACAAGGTGTACTACATATATCTGGCACTGTACTTTGTGCTGATGATTGCTGTGATTATGATGTCCTATATCAGAAACAGACATAAATCACCAAAGCTGGTTATAAACCTGCTTATACTGGTGCTGGGCAACATTATGGTATGGCTTATAGAACAGCTTATCCGCTTTGACTTTGAGTTTCTGGCAATCTCCTATATAGTGACGGAGATGTATCTGCTGTCGCTGTACAATATGGCAGATGATTTCTACCACAGCGAAAACGAACCTCCGCATCCGGCGGAAGAAGTGTATGGGGCAGAGACAGACAGGGATGTGTTCGGCTTTATATATGACCAGGATGATGTCCCCGAAATAAAGGATATAATCAGAATATGGCCTGCTGTGGCACAGCTTACCACCAGAGAGACAGAGGTGTTCTGTCGGATGCTTATGAACAGAAAGCGCAGGGAAATTGCAGACGACCTGTGCGTGTCGGAGAACACAATCAAAAAGCACACATCAAATATCTTCACAAAGCTGGGTGTATCCAGCAGAGCCGAAATCATCAGGATGTTATCGGTTAAAAATCGGCAGATTTAACAGTTATTATACAGTCGGACGGGATAAAACATTATCCCGTCTGTTTTGCTGTTTATTACCCTTTGCTGTGTCAAAAATCACCCCTTTACATTTATATATCACCCCGCAGGATAATTTATACAGGCGGTCTGTTAAGGCATAATATAATCAGAACATTATATTTAAAGTGGGGTACAGCCCCGTTTTATGCAGTATGAAATTTACACAACAATCAGAGGAAACAGCCTATGACCGATTTTTCCATTATCAGAGGGAATATACCTTTAGCACTTATACTGTTTGCGGTGGTCTTTGCCGTGGTGTACCTGTCGATGGGGGCTTTTGGCAAAGGCGGTGCTGTGCCGGCAGCGGACACAATGCTGGTCGACTACTACTGTGCCGAAAGAAATGCAGAGGACAGCCGCGGTTACAGCGAAATGGTGCTTTACACCACAGCGGACAAGGATAAACTGAAGCTGTGCATATACAGCAAAACAGATGAAGCTGACGATGAAAGCGGCACAGAATATGCGGTGGATGCAAAGGCGGCACAGGACTGTTTTGAAATAATAGAAAAACACCGCCTTGACCGCTGGAACAGCGATGAAAACAGCGTCAGCGCTGACGGTGTGCTGATTGTCTGCAAATATCTTGAAAAAGGGGAGTATATCCGCGTCTCCACCGAGAGTATGCCCGCAGACGGAGAGGCAGTTCTCCGCAGCATAGGCGATGTAATGGCGGGATATATTGGCTGAAGGCTGTAAAGCTTTGTACAGGGCTGTCAGCAGAAAAGTGCGGTGTCAGCGGAAGACGCAGATGCGTGCGGCAGTAAATATGATACAGTCTTAAAGGCGGAAGATGCGGTTTTCAGCGTATTTTCACACAGTCAGCACGGCTGTTTGATTGAAAAAACAGACTGCATGGGTTATAATTAAATCACAGATATTATATAAAGTATTATATAAATTCACATATAAACAAGGAGGACAGAATTGATGGAAAACAAGGAAAAAATCACACTGGAACTTATCCCAACAGCAGAACCTGCAGCAGAAGAAGTTGCAGTTCCCCTTCCACAGGAGATTGATGCGGAATATCTCAGCCAGATTAACCTTTCTGACGAGGAGCTGAAAACGGTAAACGACTTTTCACAGACAATCGACCTTAATGATTCTGCCATCATACTTCAGTACGGCGCAGCCTGCCAGAAAAAGATTGCGGAATTTTCCGACAATGCCCTTGAAGGCGTGCGCACAAAGGACCTGGGCGAAACAAGCGATATGATTGCTGACCTTGTGGCAGAGCTTAAAGGCTTTGATGCGGCAGAGGAGGAAAAAGGCTTCCTTGGCATCTTCAAAAAGGCAGGCGGTCAGGTAACCCGTCTCAAGGCAAAATATGACAAGGCAGAAAGCAACATCAATATGATTACAGGCAGACTGGAAGACCACCAGAACCAGCTGCTTAAGGACATCGTAATGCTGGATAAAATGTACGAGATGAACCTTAACTATTTCAAGGAACTGACAATGTACATTATGGCGGGCAAACAGAAGCTGGAAAAAGAAAGGGCAACAACCCTGCCTGACATGAAGGCAAAGGCAGAGGAAAGCGGCCTTACCCACGACGCACAGGCAGCAAACGACTATGCCGCAATGTGTGACCGCTTTGAAAAGAAACTGCACGACCTTGAACTGACAAGAACAATCAGCGTGCAGATGGCACCGCAGATTCGCCTTATACAGAACAACGACGCTGTTATGAGCGAAAAAATCCAGTCCACAATCAACAACACAATCCCTCTGTGGAAAAACCAGATGGTACTTGCCCTTGGCCTTGCACATTCCAGGGAAGCACTGGAAACACAGCGTGCCGTTACAGATATGACCAACGAGCTGCTTAAAAAGAACGCAGATATGCTCAAACAGGGCACAGTGGAAATTGCACAGGAAAGCGAAAGAGGCATTGTGGATATCGAAACTGTGGCATACACAAACCAGCAGCTTATTTCTACCCTTGACGAAGTTCTGCGCATTCAGGACGAAGGCAGGGAAAAACGCAGAGCAGCAGAAGCAGAGCTTATCCGCATAGAAACAGAGCTCAAAAACAAACTGCTGGAAATTAGAAACTGAAACTGACAACGGACAAGGGGGCGTCTGTGCCCTCTGTCCCTTTCTGAAGGGGGTAAATAAATTATGAAGAACAACTCCTCTTTCGGCATAATCGGCTTCGGCGCAATTATTGCCGCCATACTGTTCTTTACAGCAAAAGGGCTGTTCCCTGTGCTTACAGGTGTGCTCAAGGCCTTTGTGGGCATTGTGGCTGTGGGGGCAATCCTGCTGGTGGCAGCGGTAATCTTCTTTGCCTTCCGCAAAGGTGATGAAAAGGAAAAGGACACAGTAAAGGCGCAGGACAGCGCACAGCTTGCAAAGGGCAGAAGCAGCCTTATGGAGCTGCGCAATCTGGGTATGCGCATAAAAAACACACAGGTGAGAAAGCTGAACGAAGAAATCTGCGGCAATGTGGACAAAATACTTTCCACGCTGAAAAAGCAGCCTGACGATATACAGAAGCTGCGGCAGTTTTTCAACTACTATCTGCCTACACTCACCACCATACTGCAGAAGTTTGTCGCCATTGAAGAAAGTGGTGTGCCTGCGGAAAATATTGCGGCAAGCACGGTAAAATGCCTTGAAGACATAAAGAAGGCCACCGAAAAACAGTATGCCGCACTGTTTGATGACGACATACTGGATATGTCTGTGGAGATGGAAGCACTGACCATCGCCTGCAAGCGGGACGGCCTGCTGACCGACGGGGATTTCAGATAAACGGCAGTGCGGCAGCGGTCACAGGCTGTGCGCATTTATAGGGGAAGCTGCAGTATGACAATACATTTGCGGGTAAAATCAGACAATATATTTAAAAAGCCTTGATTTTCAGGGCTTTTTGCTTTTTAATTAAGAAGTACAGATAATATTTGTCTTTAAAACAATTCTGCATAAAGAATTTCAACCGCTTATATTCAGGTAATAAAATGAATACAGGAAAACATATTGTAAAAGAACTTGATACAAATATACGCTACGGTATAAGGTGGATTGCAATCTCCCTGCTGCTTGGGGGCATCTGCGGCCTTGTGGGTGCGGCCTTCCACCATTCCATAGACTGGGTTACAGAGATACGCATACACAACGGCTTCCTTGTGTGGCTTATGCCTCTGGGCGGTCTTGCCATAGTGTTTCTCTACCGCATTGCAGGTCTTCAGCACGAGCCGGGGACAAACACCATAATACAGTCGGTGCGCCAGCAGGAAAAAGTGCCCCGCATACTTGCGCCTGCCATATTTATCGCCACCGTTATCACCCACCTTGTAGGCGGCTCCAGCGGCCGTGAAGGTGCGGCTCTGCAGATTGGCGGCTCTATTGCCACCACACTGGGCAGACTGTTCAGGGTGGATAAAAAGGAGATGTCGGTATTTATAATGTGCGGTATGTCTGCGGTTTTCTCCGCCCTGTTCGGCACACCGCTTACCGCAACGCTGTTCTCCATGGAGGTTGTAAGCGTGGGCGTGTTCTACTACGCTGCCCTTGTGCCCTGCCTGTGTTCCAGCCTTGTGGCCTTCTTTACGGCACAGCTGCTGGGCTGTCACAGCGTTTACTATGTTGTAGGCCGTGTTATGACGGTAACCCCCGCAAACTTTGCCCGCCTGCTTGCACTTTCGGTGTGTATTGCGGTGGTTTCCATCTTCTTTGTGCTGTCCATGCACACAGGTCACCGCCTGTTCCATAAATACTTCAGCAACCCTTACATCAGGGTGGTGGCAGGCTCCCTTGTGCTTATGCTGCTGGTGCTGCTGTTCGGCACCGAATATCTTGGCGCAGGCATGGACGCCGTGGACAAATGCATCTACGGCACAAAGGTTGCACCTTATGACTTTCTGCTGAAAATCATCTTCACGGCAATCACCATAGGCTGCGGCTTCAAAGGGGGCGAAATTGTGCCTACATTTTTCATCGGCGCAACCCTTGGCTTCACGGTGTGCTCCTTCCTTGCCATAGACCCGCACCTTGGCGCAGCGCTGGGTGTGGTAGGTCTGTTCTGCTGTGTAATCAACTCTCCCGTTACAAGCCTTATCCTTGGCATCGAGGTTTTCGGCAGCCAGAACATAATACCTATGGCCATTGTAATTGCTTTCTGCTATGTGCTTTCGGGCTATTTCAGTCTTTACAGCGCACAGAAGTTTGTATACTCCAAAACAAGTGCAGAGTTTATCAACAAGGACGCGGAATAAAAGGGAAAAGTTCGTGTGCTTTTCTGTGGCGATGCCGCTCTGCCATTCCGCTTATCATATACCGTAAGATAACCATATAAAACAAAACCGACGAAAACGTACAGTTTCCGTCGGTTTTTTATTTTGCTGTTTGCTGTAAATACAGCTGTAACAGTTTTGTTATGTCCGTCTTATATGCATACAAATTGAATTTACACGCATACAGTTTCCTTTGCTTCTTCTGCTTTAACTGTTTTTTTATCAGATGCGCTGTTCAGGCTGTTCATAATCAGCATCTGCAGGCGGTTTTCAATGTTGGCAAAGCTCACATCAGGGTCGTAGTCCAGCGGAAGAATCTGCACATCAGGGAACATCTCCTTCAGTTTCTTGGAAACACCTCTGCCCACAACATGGTTTGGCAGACAGCCGAATGGCTGCAGAATTACAAATGCCTTGCAGCCGTGTTTTGCGTGGTGGATAATTTCCCCCGGTATCAGCACACCCTCACCTGCGTCAAAGGTGTGGTGGATAATGCTGTCGCTGTCCTTTACAAGGTCAGGCATACGGCAGGCAGGGGAATACAGCGGATGTTTTGCCGCAATGCTGTCCGCCATATTGTGTGCCGCTTCAAACACGCGGTTGGAAAGGGAATACCACACCTTGTCCTTTACAGGTCTGTCCACCCTGTATTCCTTTATCTGTGCATCCTGATAGAAATAGGTCTTGCGGATAACATCGGTCATCCTTGCCTCGATAACCTCAAGGCCGTTTGCTTCAAGATATTTTTCTATATCGTGGTTTGCACCGGGATGGAAGTTCAAAAGATATTCGCCCACAATCAGCACAGTCGGTTTCGGCTCTGTGCGGTCATAGGGGATGCTGTCCATAATATCCACAGCGTCGGAAAAGCCTTTTTTGAGACCTGCAAAGCTGCCGCTTTCAAGGCCGCCGATAAAGGTGTCCATAGCCTTTTCAAAGGCTTCGTCCGCACTGCCCTCTGTCAGTTCATAGGGGCGGATTTTGCGCAGCAGTTCCTCCAGTATATCTATCATCGGCAGGCTGAAGGCAATTCTCACTGCCGAAAGGGCGTTCATCTTAAAGCCGGGGTGCATATTGTGATAGTCCACATCATCGTTGGTGATAATCGGCACATGGCTGTAGCCTGCATCGTCCAGCGCTTTTCTCAGCAGAGCGCCGTAATGTGTCAGGCGGCAGTCGCCTATATATTTGCCTGTGCCCACCGCCACATCACAGTGGTCGTACCTTCCGCTGCGCAAAGCCGCAAGGGCTTCGCCGATAACAATCTGTGCAGGGAAACAGATATCGTTGTGGACATACTGCTTGCCAAGGTGGATGGCTTCCTCTCTGCCTATATCCAGCGGCTCGGCTTTTACACCCTGCAGGCGCATTGCCGCCGTCATAACACGGCAGAAAGCGTGGGAGGTGTTGGGCACAAGGATGATTTTTTCCTTTCTGTGTTCTTTTGTGTACTTTACAGGGTAGCTGTCGGCAAGGTTCTGCGGAAGCTGTGGGGCAAAGGTGCGGTTCTTCATTGCAATAGTCTCCACAAAGCTTCGCACGCGGATGCCCAGCGGCCCCTGAATATCGCTTTCGTCAACTTTCAGTACCAGCGGACTTTTGCCCGAAATTTCGTCCATTATGCGGATAATTTCGTCGGACAGATATGCATCGTGTCCGCAGCCGAAGCTGACAATCTGCACATACTCAAGATTTCTGTGATTTGCAGCCGCCACGGCACAACTCAGCATACGGGCGTGGTAGTTGTTCACCACATCTATGCGCAGTTTTGAAAGGTCGCATTTTTCGGTGTCAGGCACACTGTCGGCTGTCAGCACGGGAATGCCCAGTTTCACAAACATTTCGGGCAGTTCGTGGTTTACAAGGGCATCGTTGTGATATGGTCTGCCCGCAAGGATAACTGCAGTGCGGTTTTCCTTTTCCGCCAGTTCTATAACCTTTCTGCCTTCTTCCTTCATCTTTGCGGCAAAGGCTGTCTGCGCCTGCTGTGCAAAGCCGATGGCTTTCAGCGTTTTGCTTTTGTCAATGCCGAAGGTCTTCTGCATATATTCGCACAGCTGACGGTCACGGTCTCTGTCGGTAAACCAGTGGAACAGCGGTGCATCAAATGGTATGCCGAACTTTCTTTCAGGGTTGTCGCTGTTGCGCACAACGATAGGGTAGCCTTTTACCACCGCACACATGGAACGGCTGGTTTCCTCGGTGTTTTCGCTTGGCACGGTGGTTACTGTAGGCATAAATATGCGGTCTGCGCCTCTCTGTGCAAGGTTGCGCAGATGTCCGTGCACCAGCTTTGCAGGGAAACACACAGTGTCGCTTGTAACGGCAGAAAGGCCGTCTTCGTATATCTTTCTTGTGCTGTAGGCGGACAGTATCACCTTGAAGCCCAGCGATTTCCAGAAAGTTTTCCAGAAAGGCATACTGTCCCAGAAGCTGAGCACCCTCGGCAGACCGATGGTCACAGCTTTTGCCCCGTCACACTCTTGGTAAGGATAATCGGCAAAAAGTAGCTGCTGTCTTGTGGCAAAAAGGTTTGGCACGCTGTTTTTCTTTTGGTTTTTCTCTCTCAGCAGCTCCCGTGTTTCGCCGTCGTCAATATGGCCCAGCACCTCGCCCCGTTCACAGCGGTTGTTTGTCACCCAGCATTTTCCGTTTGAAAACCGGACGATTGTTCTCTTGCAGCCGTTGGCACAGAAAGGGCACACAGCGTTTGCCTGCTGTGTGTAGCCAAAGCCGTCCAGCGCATCAAGACCGATAAAGGTTTTTTCCTTGTTCTGTGTCCAGTGTTCCTTTGTCAGCAGTGCCACACCCACAGCACCCATAAGGCCTGAATAGGGCGCACGGCACACCTGTCTGCCTGTGTGCTGCTCAATGGCGCGCAGAACAGCATCGTTTTCAAAGGTGCCGCCCTGCACCACAATCCTTTCACCAAGGCTGTCAAGGTTGGACACGCGGATAACCTTGGTGAACACATTTTCTATAATGGAACGGCACAGCCCTGCCATAATATCACTGGGCAGTTTGCCGTTTCTCTGTTCGGTTATAATGCTGCTGTTCATAAAAACGGTGCAGCGGCTGCCCAGCACGGCAGGATTTTCTGATTCAAATGCGCGCTGTGCAATCTCCTTTACAGGGATATTCAGCGCAAGGGCAAAGTTTTCAAGGAATGAGCCGCAGCCCGATGAGCAGGCCTCGTTTACCACAATGTTGGTCACAACGCCGTTTTTAATCCACACGGCCTTCATATCCTGACCGCCTATGTCCAGTATAAAGCTGACATCGGGCACAAATTTCTGTGCCGCTTTTGTGTGGGCAACCGTTTCCACCACATGATACTCGCTGTTGAAAGCCTGGTGGAACAGCATCTCTCCGTAGCCTGTTGTGCCGACAGCGATAATGTCAAGCTCTGCACCTGCACTGCGGTATTTTTCACGCAGGTCAATCAGGGCGTTTTTTGCCACATCCAGCGGGTTGCCGCCGTTTGGGGAATAAAAGCTGTCTATGATATTTTCGCTTTCATCCATCAGCACAAACTTTGTGGTGGTACTGCCCGAGTCTATACCCAGAAATGCACGCACCTTTTCCCCCTTCTGCGGGATTTTATGTATATATTCAGGTTTTTTGTGTCGGCTTAAAAATTCTTCCTTTTCCTTTTCGTTTATAAAAAACGGCTTTGCGGCAGCAGAAGCTTCTGATTTTTCGCCTTTTGCGTTTTTTACAGTTTCAAGGAACTTTTCACTTTCAAGGCATGGGGCGCTTTCGCCGTACAGCTTTTCCACAGCCAGTGCCGCACCGTAGGCCATCATAATTTCAGGCTGCTTCGGTATAAGAATATCTTTCTGTGCAAGTCTGAGACGCTCTGCAAACACCCTTATCAGTACAGGGTTAAAGGTCAGCGGGCCGCCCTCAAACACAACGGGAGGGGTAATATCCAGTCCCTGGGCCAGACCGCCTATTGTCTGTTTTGCAATAGCGTGGAAGGAGGAGAGGGCAAGGTCGGCCTTTGCCACACCCTGATTGAGCAGCGGCTGGATATCGGTTTTGGCATAAACGCCGCATCTGCCCGAAATATCGTACACACAGCTGCCTTTCTCCGCCAGTGCGTTGAACTGCTCCACTGGGGTTTTCAGCACGGCGGCCATCTCGTCAATAAATGCCCCTGTGCCGCCAGCACAGCTGCCGTTCATACGCATATCGTGTACGGCAAGGTTATTGTTTTTATCCCTGCCGAAGAATATTATCTTTGCGTCCTGACCGCCCAGCTCGATAGCTGTGCCGACGGAAGTATACTCTTTCTGCAGGGCAATACTGTTTGCCACAACCTCCTGCACAAAGCCAAAGCCCATACTGTCGGCAGGCATCTTTGCACCGCTGCCTGTAAAGCAGCAGCGTATTTTATGCCCTGCGAGAATATGGGCACAGGCGGCCACAGTGTCCTTTACGCTCTGCAGCTGGTTTGCCTGATGGCGGCGGTAGTCGCTGTATATTATCTCATTGGTCTGCGGCTCAACAACCGCAATTTTTGTGGTGGTGGAGCCTATGTCAATGCCGAGATGCAGTATATTTTCATGGCTGTTTTTCATATTTTCACCTGATGAATATTATTTTTTAAGATAATTCTGCTGGCTGTATGCAAGGTCTGCGGCAGTTTGTAAGCTGTGATAAAAAATTACAAAATTATCTTTATATATACATTATAAGACAAAAATTGTGAAAGAATCTAAAGGTTGTGTGACAGTTATCTGATTTTTAGCTGAACAAATATATGCGGCAGAATACCGGGGGACAGCTGTGGAAAAAGCAGGCTTCACAGTTGTAAAACCAAGGGCGTTTTCCTGTGTGAAACACCGTTTATACACAGTTTTTTCTTTGGCAAAATTTTTTGTATGTGGTATACTTATATGTAACCTGCAATAAACTGCAAAATTATACTTATTGTTATAAATATATAAAATATAACGGAAAGGAAGAGCTTATGGCTGTAGAATTCAGAATAAAACAGGCAAATGACAAAGACGGACTGACAGTTCCGCAGATTGCGGCGCTGGAAAATCTCAGCTGGGGCACAATGGACCGCGACTTCTGCCTGGAGTTTAACAAGGTGGGGCAGATAACCGTTATGTACAGCGAAAACCGCATAGGCCGCGGCTTTGAACTGTGGCTTGAAAAGGACGAGGTTGTTATGCGTATGCCTCTGCCCAATACGGAAAATGATATCCGCGCTGCCTATTCCCTTGCAAAAAAACTGTGCGAATATTACGGCGCCGACAGCTTTCTGTGTGACGAGGAGATTGTGCCTTTTGAACATATAAATGTTAAAATAGGGCAGAACATCGCCGCCAGCGAAAATGCCATTCAGGCTATGGAAAATCAGATAAAGGACGGCACACAGAAAAGCTTTATACTTTTCGGCGCAACCAATCCGATTACCTTCGGCGAAAGGGAAACTGCCGAGATGGGCGGCACACTGGAAGGCTTTGAAAAGCTGATGCACCGCCTGCAGAGTATGGAGGTGGCATACTCCAACGCAAGATACTATCAGATGAAGGACGGCACGGTGTTCGGGCTGTTCATTGTCCGCGAAGGGGTTATGACGGTGCTGCCAAAGATCCCTGTCTCCCTTATGGGCCCGATAGAACAGCTCAAGGGTTATTATGTGCATCTGCCTGACGACAACGATGTGCCTTATGAAGTGTTCAGGGAAAATGTTGTGCCTGCAGGGGAATATGACTCGGGCCATGTTATGGTCTGCCTTACCGACAGAAACATCACCTACCTTGCGGAAAACTGCACGGTAGCAATAGACACGGGCAACAGCCGCAAGGGTGTCTACTGGGGCAGGGTGCTGGACAACGGCAGAAACCACGAGGGCAAGATTGCCTCAATGGAGCTTGCGGCAGAAGAATACAGCGGCTACAACCACCTTGCGGTTTTTCTGCGCTGGGCGGCAGAAAAGAATATGCTCAGCAGCAAACTGACCGAAGCGGTGCCAAATATTATGGAGATTGTGGCTGACGGCAGGGCGGATCTGCGCCGCATTATCGCAAACCATCCCGCGTTCGGGGGCAGGCTGCGCAGCTTCCATTTCAGAAGCGACTGTCAGCGCTTTGCAAAAAGCTTTTATGTTTTCGGAAAACAGGGTTACCCTAACTGTGTTGACGAATATGCCGAAAAACGGCTGGGCAGCGAAAGATACAACTGCGTAGAATACAAAAACGAGGCATACCTTTTTGTGCCGTATGACGATGAATATTACAGGGGACTTTCAGAATATATAGAAAAGGCGTGGAAAAAGTTTAACAGGTAACTGTGTGCGGCAAAAACAGCCTGAAAACAGCCTGACGGGAGCTGCCCGTGCGGTATCTTTACAATTTTATTTCACCGAAAGGAAGATACAATGGAACACTACACCCATAAAGTGAATTATTACGAAACGGACAGAATGGGCATAACCCACCACTCCAATTATATATGCTGGATGGAGGAAGCCCGCATAGATTTTCTGGAACAGATTGGCTGGGGCTATGACAGGATAGAAGCTATGGGCATCATCTCTCCCGTTACGGCGGTGGACTGTAAATACAAAAACACCACAACCTTTGCGGATGTGGTGGAGATAAGCGTATGGGTTGCCCAGTTCCGCGGCGTAAAGCTGAAAATCGGTTACAGTATGTCAAAGGCAGACGGCACACCTGTCTGTGAAGCATTCAGCGAACACTGCTTTTTAAACCGTGAGGGTAAAATTATCAGTATGAAGCGGGAATACCCCGAAATTTATTCTGCCTTATGTGAGTATTTAAGGGAAGAATAACAGTCTTCAATTCTTTTCCGTTACTGTAAATGCAAGGGGCCCAAAGATTTGCACGCAGCTGACGGGCGGCTTCAGGCAGTGACAGACAGAAATAATAACAGAATAAAAATAAACCCATCGGGGCAGCTGTAATGCCCTGATGGGTGTTTGTTTTTTATATCTGCCGCTTTTGGCGACATATTCATATTCTATTTTTTCATCCTTGCAAAAAAGCCTTTTTTGTCCTCTTCCCACAGGGCGTACACATCGGTGTACACCGCCTGCACTTTCGGGGAAATGTATTTATCAATATGCAGACAGCCGAAGTACCATTTTGTATACTCCACATCCTTTGCCACAAGGTCAAAAAAGTCCATTGTTTCGCTGGTGGCGTAGCTGTCAAGATTGATAAAGCGGTTTATCCTGCCCGACGGTATATGTGTGAGAATATAGTCAACACTGTCAGCAGCCTTTTCAAGGTTGGCGCTGCAGTTTTCAAAGTCTGCGACTGAAGGGTCGTCAAAGCTTTCCACAATATCGGGGTCATAGGTGTCGTTGCCGCCGAAAAACAGCAGTTTTCTGCCTTCAATCTCTGCAATTTCCCCGCGTTTTATATAATAGATTTTATCTTTGACAATTTCCTTTGCCTTTGCACAGCAGTATTCGCAGTCGGCATATCTGCCCAGCACCTCAAAGCTGTCTCCCAGACCGTCGATAAACAGAATGGTAAAAGGCTTTTTCGCCAGCTTTGCAAGGTTTTTCTTTTCCTTTTCGCTGTCGTTCCAAACAAAGCCGAAATCCCCCAGCACAACAAGGGTATCGCCTTTTTTCAGCTTTTTCAGCTGTTTATCCTCAAAACGCTCCATTTCGCCATGGGTATCTGCTGTAACAAAAATCATAAAAGTACCTGTATTTCCTTTATTTCTTAACAAATTTGTGATATACTTTAATGTTAAGATAGACAATGTATTTCCAAACAGTTATTGCGATGGAATATCGCAGAAAACTGTAATAAAGTATATCAAAAACAGCATAAAAGAACAAGGATATTTATATATGAAAAAAAGATTAAGAGCACTTTCCCTCACAGTGGTGTTTTTGTTTGTATCAGTATTGATGCCACTTAAAACCAGTGCGGCGGCAAGGTATGAAATCCCTTTTGACCTCAATGTGGCAAGCTACATTCTGGTAAGTCTGGACACAGGGGAGGTTATCTTTGAAAAGGACGCACATGTCCAGCGCACACCTGCATCCCTTACAAAAATGCTCACCACCTATGTGGCTATGAAATATGTGGACGACCTTGACGGCACCACAGTAACCCAGACAACAAAGCATACAGATGAGCTGTATGGGATGAACTCATCCACTGCAGATATCCGTTCGGGCGAAACGCTCACAATGCGTCAGCTGCTTTACGCAATGATGCTGCCAAGCGGCAACGAAGCGGCAAATATGGTGGAAGACTATATCGCAAAGGGCAGCCGCTACAATTTCAGCATGCTTATGAACAACGAGGCAAAGAAGCTGGGCTGCACCAACACAAACTTTTCCAACCCTCACGGGCTGTTCAGCGAAAACCACTACACCACAGCCTACGATATGTACCTTATAGCAAAGGCCTGCTATGAAACACCGGGCTTTATGGACATAGCCACAACGGTGCATTACTACCTGCCTGAAAACTACCGCCACCCAGACAAGTATCTCATCTCATCCACAATAAAGATGCAGAACCCGTCCAGCGTATATTACAGAGAATATATCCGCGGTATGAAGACAGGTTCCCTTCCCGAAGCTGCCCACAACTTTGCAACAGTCTGCGAAGCAAACGGGGAAAAATACATCCTTGTGGTTATGGGCGCAGAATATGTTGACCCGCAGGGCAACGAGCTGGCACTGCCTGCCTTTGATGCCACAGCGGCAATAATGGACTATTTCTTTGATGAATACACATTGAAGCCTGCCAACAGCCTGGAAGCACCTGTAACGGAAGTTACAATGAAGTATGTAAAGGGCAAGGACAATCTGCTGCTCTATCCAAAGAGCGAAGTTTACAGCGTTCTGCCAAACGGGGTGGACGAATCCAGCTTCCAGAAGGTTTTCAATCTGCCCGATGAAGTGTATGCCCCAATCAATGCAGGGGATGTAATAGGCACTGTAAGCTACTACATTGCAGGTGACCTTGTGGGCACCACCGACCTTGTGGCAGCAGAAAGCTACGAGCGCGACACCTTTATCTTCATTGTGGAAAAGCTGGGCGAGATTGTAAGCAGCCTTTACTTCCGCGTGGTTGTGGCGGTAACGGTTGTTCTTATAGCGGCCTTCCTTGCCTTCCGCTACTACATCGGCAAAAAGTACGAAAAAATGCAGAAAATACACAGAACAAAAAAGTAATGTAAATTACTTTTTTGTGGGGCGATGTCAGCATCGCCCGTAATATGTACTTTTGACACCAAAAGTACCAAAAGTGGCGCTGGAAAGGTCTGCGACCTTTTTCATAGGGGGCTTTGCCCCCTCTTGACGAAAATTTGCTCCGCAAAGCTCTACAAATTTTCTGTCACC
>JAFSCM010000030.1 GCA_017436765.1 Oscillospiraceae bacterium | reverse complement strand
TTACCTTATTTTACATATTATTACATTTGTGATTATAGACAAAAAACAATACCCAAATATGTGCAAAACAAAAAGGAGACAGCTTTGGCGCCCCCCAACAAGAAAACACAAACCTGATTTCAGACACAAAGAGGCTGCTGCTGTGTTATCGTCACCTGCATTACACAAAGTAGTGCTGCGTGTCTCTGCCTTGCAGCAGCACTTTTTCTGTAAAAACAGGCAAAAATGTATCCGCCATATCACATTACTGTGATATGGCGGATATTTATGTTTTCTTATCGGGATGCCGCTTTGGCTGTCTCCTTAACTTTTATTAAGCAAGTGTGCCTGTTGTTCTTGGGAAAGGAATTACATCGCGGATGTTGGAGATACCTGTGATGTACATAATAAGTCTTTCAAAGCCAAGACCGTAGCCTGCGTGTTTTACGCCGCCGAATTTGCGAAGGTCAAGATACCATTCATAGTCTTCACGGTTGAGACCGCATTCTTCCATTCTCTGCAGGAGAACATCGTATCTTTCTTCACGCTGGCTGCCGCCGCAGAGTTCGCCAACACCTGGAACCAGCATATCTGCTGCTGCAACTGTTTTTCCGTCGTCATCAAGACGCATATAGAAGGATTTGATTTCCTTTGGATAGTTTGTAACAAAAACAGGTTTTTTGTAAATCTGTTCTGTAAGGAATCTTTCATGTTCTGTCTGAAGGTCTGTACCCCATTCCACTTTGTACTGGAACTGGTCATTGTGAGGTTCGAGCAATTCTATTGCTTTTGTGTATGTGAGACGAACAAATTCGCTGTTTACAAGGTTTGTAAGTCTTTCTTTAAGCCCTTTGTCCACAAACTGATTGAAGAAGTCGATATCCTGCGGACAGTGTTCGAGAACATAGCCGATAACATATTTAATCATAGCTTCAGCATTGTCCATATAGTCGCTCAGGTCTGCAAAAGCCATTTCAGGTTCCATCATCCAGAATTCTGCAGCATGACGAGGTGTGTTGGAGTTTTCTGCACGGAATGTAGGACCGAATGTGTAGATTTTGCCGAAAGCCATTGCCATAGCTTCGCCTTCAAGCTGACCGGAAACTGTCAGGTTTGTGCTGCGGCCGAAGAAGTCCTGGGAGAAGTCGATTTTGCCGTCTTCTGTTTTAGGGATGTTGTTCAGGTCCATTGTTGTAACCTGGAACATTTCACCTGCACCTTCACAGTCGGAGCCTGTGATGAGCGGTGTGTTCATATATACAAAGCCGTTTTCGTTGAAGAACTTGTGGATTGCGTATGCAGCTGTACTTCTTACACGGAATGCTGCAGAGAATGTGTTTGTTCTTGGACGAAGGCTTGGCATTGTGCGCAGATATTCAAGTGTATGGCGTTTTTTCTGCAGTGGGTAGTCACTTGGACATGTACCGATAACTTCCACTGTGTCAGCATTGATTTCAAGAGGCTGTTTTGCCTGTGGAGTGAGAACCACCTTACCTGTTACGGAGAAAGCTGTGCCAACACCGCTTTTTGCAACTTCTGTATAATTTTCGATTTTAGCCTGTTCAAAAACAATCTGTACGCCTTTGAAACAGCTGCCGTCGTTGAGTTCGATAAAACCGATGTTTTTGCTGTCACGAACTGTTCTTGCCCAGCCTTCAACCTTTACGGTTGTGCCGTCAGCAGGCATGTTCGCAAACAACTGTTTGATTTCTGTTCTTTTCATAATTTTCTGTCCCTTTAATAAATAATTTAAAAAACCTTAACTTATATTATATTATTTTACAACCACATAGTCAATATCAACACCTGTTTATAATCTTATAAGCAGACAAAAAATCCCTTGATTTCTCAAGGGATTTTTCTGTCATTTATAAATCTCCGTAAAGAGAATTTACAGACTGTTATGCATTGTTTTCAGTTTCGTCATCTTTTTTTCTGCGCCAGATAAAGATTGCTGCGATAACTGCTGCACTCAATGTCATAGCCATACCGTAAAGACCTATATTGGAAATGTCGCCTGTTTCAACCACTACATCCTTGCCCGGGTCATCTTCTTCCGGTGGAGGAGGTGTTTCACCATCGTAAGTATTGTAGAAGTTTACTTCGCCTCTGGATACTGCTGTACCGTTCTGTGTGATTGTTGCAACGAGGCTGTCTGTTGCATTATCTGCTGTGAGAACAATCACAAATTCAAATACAGTTTCGTCGTATTCCATACCGTCTTCGCCCTGGTCAATTTCTGTGAGCCGGTATGTATATGTCTTGCCGATATCTCTTTCGTCAAAGCGGAGTGTGTAACTTGTATTACCGTTGCTGTCGGATACAGCTTTTTCGTACTTCTTGTTGTCAGTTGTACGCACAAGCTGGAATTCGAAGCCGCCTTTGCCGTGTTCAGCATCATCTTCACAAAGAACATCTTTGTTGATTTCAATTACAACCTCTGTGTCGTTGTAGCTGTTTTCAAAGCCCAGCATGGATTCAAGTTTTACAGTTTCTGTAATTTCTGTTTCGCTGCCGTCTTCTGCAACATAGTAAACTGTTGCTTTAAGTTCTGCTTTGTCAGGTGTTGCTGCATTGTCAGCTTCTTCAACAACAACCTTGATTCTGTGTTCAGTGTCGTCATAGCCGATAATGCTGTTTTCGCCTGCTTTTTCTGTTACAACAAAGTAGCTTGTGCCAAGCTGGCTGAGTTTGAGATAGTCGCCTGCAAATACAAATTCTGTACCTTTGTTTTCCACAGACTTAACAAGAGTGTCTTTTGTCCATACACCGCTTGCATCCACTGCTGCAGAGTAAAGTTCAAATGTAAACTCGCCGTCCTTGATTGTGCGGCCTGTCAGGGAACCTGTGAGAGCTTTTGTACCTTTGAAGGTTACAGCTGTAGGTTCTGTGATATATCTGTTTACAAACTTGATTTCATCTGCTGCTGTCCACTGTGTTGTTGTGAAGAAGATGAAGGATGTTGTCTGTGTACCAACTTCGATAACAGGTGCTGCAAATGTAATTGTGCCGTCCTTGTTGTCTGTTGCTGCAACCGTTACACGGTATTCTCTTGTGTCGTATTCCATTGCAGGAATGCTGCCTGCTTTTTCTTTTACAACAAAGTAGAATTTATCGTTGTCTGCATTGCCGTCCACAAGAACTTCGCCTGTGAGAGCGATATCAACAAATTCAAAGATTCTGTCTGTGTCTGCGAACTTAACATCGTCTTCTGCTGCAGGTGTTACACCGTTTGTGCTGTCGCCGTCTGCATCAACAGGGTTGAAGCTGCTGTCTGCAAGATAGATTTCAAAGCCGAAGCTGTCGCCTTCTCTCCAGTCGCGTCCTGCAATTTCCTTGCTGCCGGAAATGGAGAATTTGCCAGCAGGAACATAGCTGTTGTTGAATTCGATATCAACAATGCCGTTTTCGTCAAGGTCGTCTGTTGCTGTTACAGCATTGCCTGCTGCATCAACTTTGGCTACATCAACATCTGCGATAAGTTCATCGTATTTACCGTCATTGTCAGCGTCACTGTCATCAGCTGTAACTGTAACTGTTACGCGGTATTCGCTGTCGTCATATGTTACGCCGCCAAGTGAGCCTTTTTCTTCTTTTACAACATAGTGGTATGTACCTGCCTTGCTGTAAGGGATAGATGCAAATACAAACTTGTCATAATCTTCGCCTGGTGCAGCAGGGTCAACTTTATAGTCGTTTGCTGCTCTGAGCGGTTCTGCGCTGCTGTCTATATTCCAGCTGCTGTCTGCTTTATAGAGACGGAACATAAAATCGCTCTTGAGTGCATCGTGACCTGCAAGTTCTTTTCTGCCTTCAATTACTACATTTGCGTGTGCAAGTTCGTATTTGTTGGAGAATGTTGCGCTGTAAAGTGCTGCTCTGCTGTCATCTGCACGGGTGATTTCTGATCTGGCTGTAAGTTTTACAACTGCAGGTGTTGCAGGATTGTTATCCTCATCAACCTCTTCAAAACCAACCTTTACATATACCTTGTATACAGTGTCATCATAAATCATACCCGGTTTAGGTGTATCAGGAACAATTTCTTTCAGGTAGTATTCCTTTTCAAGATATGCTTTTCCTGCCGGAACATCTGTATCAGTATATGTAAGTTTAAATTCTGCGTTGCCGCTGAGCACGATTTCTTTCTTATCTGCAAGATTTGTGCATGCTGCATCTGTGTAGAGACCAAATTCGAATTTGCCGCCGTTATCCTTGTTAAGTGTAACGCCTGTGTTGTTTACAAATTCTTTCTCGATTGGAACAATAACTTCTACACTCTGTGATCTGTAGGTGTTTTTGAACTCTACCTGTTCTGCACCTATTGCATTACCGTTTATATCCATATAGGTAATCACAGGTGTCTTGAGCTTGCCGTCTTCATCATCCACTACAACTTTTACGCCATATTCGTCGCTTGAATATGTAATTGTAGGGTTATGTGTGTCTGCTTCTTTGATGATGTAGTAATGTTCACCTATATCCAGCGCATTGTAGCTTATTGCAGGGAATGTTACTGTATTGCCTGTATTTGTTGTTGCCTTGAGAGGTTCATCTTCTTTGCCTGCTTTGATTGTCAGCCTGCCGGATGCGTCTGCTGTTGCTTCGTACAGTTCGAAATTGAATTCATGGTCAACAATATTTCTGCCTTCAAGGAATTTTTTCGCCTTGATAATTGCCTGCTGTACGGAATCGTCCGGTATGCTGTATTCATTTGCAAATACGATGTAATTGCTGATTGCTGCATCGTGGCCTACAAGATGTGTTTTTACAGTTGCAACAAGGTTGTTTTCAAGTGCATCTGCATCACCGTTGTCGCCTTTTGCCACTGTTACCACAACAGCATACTCTTTGCCTGTATATACTATGCCGTCTATTGTTTTGCCGCCGTGAATTTCTCTTACAACAAAGTAATATGTACCTGCCGATGTAAATTCAAGTTCAGGAATTGATGTGGATGTGAAGCTGAATTTCTTGTTTGTATTGCTGATAACAGCTTCGCCAAGTTTTCTGCCTTCCACATAGTTCAGGCCTGCATCTGTTTTGTACAGTTCGATTGTAAATGTATCTTCATCTTCCCATACCCAGCCGCTTACAAGGCTTGTAAAGGATTTTTCACCTTCAATTTTTATATCTGTCTTGGTGAGTTCATACTTGTTGTAGAAATCTGCCACAATATCAGCCATCATCAGTGACGGTGCGCCGCCCATTGCAGAAATGCTGCTTGTACCGACTTTTTCAAGCACAGGTGTTGCCACAAGATTGTTTTCACTGTCAAATGTGAGGGTGATTGTAAGCTTGTAAACTGTTTTATCGTATGTCATGCCAGGAACTGTGCCCGGGATTTCTTTGAGATAGTAAACATATTTATCGCTTACCTTGTAGTCTGCATCTGTAAAGGTGAAGGTATGTTCTCTGTAGCCGTTTTTGTCTGCTGTGATTACAAGAGCTTCGCCGTTTTCTTTATATGCAGTTTTGCAGTTTTCGTCTGTGTAAACACCGAACTTAAATGTATCAAGACCTATTTCAACACCTGTTTTGTTTTCAAGGTATTTTCTGAATCCGATAACAGTTGATGCTTCTTTTGTTTCGTAAACATTTGTGATGGTTACAGAATCAAGTTTGGTTTTTACCTCTTCAATATGTGCAGAAAGTATGCCTGTTGACTGATTCTTTGTAACTACAACCTTGAAGTTGTGTTCGATAGGTGAGTAGGTGATTGTCTTGTCTTCACCTTTCTGTTCCTTAACCACATAGTAACGGGTTTCAGGAGCGTCGAAGTAGAAGATATCATTCTTGTCGCCTGCTTTTGCTGCAAAGCCGAATTCATCCGCAACACCGTTGCTGTTTGCATCAGCTGCTTTTGTGTCTGCTGCAAGGTCAACTGTATTATCGTCGCCGATATAGCCTGTTGCTGTTACCTTGTCTGCTGCTGCACTCTGCGGAATAACAAAGTTTTCACCTGTTTCATAAAGTTCAAATGTAAATTCGCCTGCTTTTACAGCTTCACGGCTGTCACCTGTGAGAATCTTTACACCGTCGATGGCAATTGTCACCGGTTCAGGTGTGAAGGTGTTTGTAAATGCTGCTGCTGTTGCTGCTGCATAGTCATAGCCGCTGCCTTCTGCTTTTGGTGTGCGTTTTGCCACAACTGCCTTGTCAGCAACAAGTGCGCCGTAACCGTTGTCTTCCACCACAACCTTGTACAGATATTCTGTACTGTCGTATGTGATGCCCTGTGCTTTTACAGCCGGAACTGTTTCTTTTACTACATAGTAGTATGTTCCGGTTGTTTCATATTTGATTTCTGCAAACTTGAATGTTTCAAGGTCTGCAGCTGTTGTGCTTACATTCTGGAGATTTCTGCCTACAGTCCAGGCTTTCATTTCGTCGCCCTGAGCAACTGCTGCTTCGTAAAGACCGAACTCAAAAATATCTGTCTGTGTAAAATCTCTGCCTGTAAGTGTTTTTGTACCGTCCAGCACTACGGAAACATCCTCTGTGTTGTAGCTGTTTTCAAATGTAAAGAAAAATGCCAGTGCCCTTGTTGCTGCACCTTTTGCTGCTACAGATGTAATATTTGCGGTAAGGTCATCCCTGCCGTTGTCAGCAACATTAACTGTGATACAGAATTCTCTTGTATCGTATGTGATACCGTTGAGAACATTGTCCACTGCTTCTGCAGGAACTTTTTCTTTTACTACATAGTAGTGGTTGCCCACATCGCTGCCTTTGTAGTGGATAGTATCAAATACTATGTTGCCGTGCTGGTCATTTGTTGTTGTAAGCAGTGGTGTACTGTCTGTGATTTCAAACCTGTCATCTGCTTTGTACAATTCAAATGTAAATGCACCATCTTCCAGTGCCATACCTGTAATTTTCTTCTGGCCTGCTATTGTAATTTCAGTTTTATCGCGAACTTCGTATACATTTGTAAACGCAACATTTTCTGCAATAGCACCGGTTGCTGTGTATATGCCTGTGATTACAGGTTCCAGTTCACCTTTTTTAAGGTTGTCTGTTACGGTGATTTCAACTGTGTAGCTGGATGTATCGTAGGTTGTGCCTTCAAATCTGTTTTCTTCATTGATGCCTGCAGGGAGAACTTCGCTTACTTTATAAGTGTATGTGCCTGCTTTTGTGAATCTGATATCTTTGAAGCTGAAGCTGCTGCCTGTGTTTGCAACTGTTGTTTTGTCAGGCATTGGTGCGTCTTCTGTAACTGCTTCAAGTCTGAAGGAGAACATACCGTTTGCAAGAGTTTTGCCTGTAAGTGTTTTTGTACCAGGAATACTGATTTTGCCTTCGCGTGCTGTGTATTTGTTGCTGAAGGTAATATCGCCGTCTTTAACGGTATTTACGATAATATCTGCATCAAGTTCACCGCTGTAGTCATCTTCCACTTCAACAGCAACTCTGTATTCGGCTGCATCGTATGTTACACCATTGTAAACATTATTGCTGTCTGCGCCTTCAGGAATTTTTTCTTTTACAACATAGTAGAATGTAGCTTCATAGTCGTATCCCTGTGGCTCATATTTGATAGGTGCAAATGTAAATGTGCCATCAGCATTGTTCTGAACACTCTGAACAGGCGCTGCACCTGATGGGATTGCATAGTTTTCGTCTGTTTCGTAAAGCTCAAAGGTAAACTCGCCAAGGAACATATCTCTGCCTTCGAGTTTCTTTGTGCCGTCGATTGTAACTTCAACAGGGTCTGCTGTGTAGTCGTTTGTGAAAGGCATTTCTGTGCCTGTGATTTCGTCAACAGAAACTGTTGCTGCAAGGTGGTTTCTGCCGCAGGAACAGCCGTCTGCATCTTTACCTGTATCTGTTACTGTAACATGAACATTGTAAACTGTTGTGTCGTATTCAACACCGTTATGTCTGTTGTCTACAGCTTCAGAAGGGATAACTTCGGATACTGTGTAACTGTATGTGCCCACTTTGTCGAAGGTAATATCGCCGAAGCGGAAGTTTGCACCGCTGTTTGCAACAACTGCCTGTGCAGGCATTGGTGCGCCGCTTGTCACAGCTTTAACTTCAAATTTATAGTCACCGTCTTTGAGTGCTTTACCTTCCAGTGTTTTTGTGCCGCCAAAGCTTGCTGTTGTTTCTGCAACTTTGTATTCGTTTGTGAACACAACATCTGCGATTTCACTGTCACCTTTAAAGTATTTAGGTGTACCTACCAGCTTGCCGCTGCCGCCGTCTGCAAATGTGATAACAACTTTAATTATATCACTGCTGTAGCTGATGCTCTGTTTGCCGTCATCAATTTCCTTGATGTAGTAGGTTATAGTCTGACCTGCTGTAAATGTATCTGCATCAAATGTAAGTGCTTTTGATGTTTCGCCTACAGTATCGGTCGGCTCTGTTGTTGCAACAGGTGTACCTGTACATTCTGCATCATCATAAATGCCGAATCTGTAGCCGTTGAGTGTCGGAACAGGGCTGTCTGAATCATTTGTCATAGCCTTGTTGAGCTTGAGTGTAACCACAGCAGGAATATAGTTTACATATTCATTTTTAAGGTCTGCTGTAATTTCATATTTACCATCTGCAAACGGAATATCTGTTGCTGTATGGTTGGAACGCACAGCACTGATTTCCAGCTTGCCGTCGCCGTTAAGGTCTGCAACTGTGATGGAGAAGGTGTGTTCTGTGCGGTCATAAACAATGTGACCATACCTGTCTGCGTCTGCAGGGATAAACTCAACCAGCTGATATGCATAAACACCAGGTTTTGTGAATTTTTCTGCCTGCATTTCTGCGGAGAAGTCAAATGTTCTCTTGCCGTCTTCGTTTTTAATTTCTCTTTCGGCAAAAGTTACCCAGCTGTCCCCTTCACGGCGCTGAAGCTGTACCTTGAACACTTCGTCAGCCCATTTGTCATCGCCGCCTGCATTTTTAACTGTTTTTTCACCTGTGATTACAAGCGGAACATTGATATCATCATCCGGTATGTATTCGTTGTATACAGCAACGGATTCGTAAATGTTGCGTTTTACAACAACAATGCCGTCACCGTCTTCGCCGTTTTCTTTATATGATGTTTTAAACTGTGGGTTTGCTGTTTCAGCAACTGTAACCTCTGTGCCTTCAGGGATATCAGCAATCTGTGCAGATTCTGTATCCTTGAGTTCAAATGTGAATTTGCCGTTGTCATCTGTTGTTTTTGTAACAGTGCTTTCACCTGTTGTAACGGCAAAATCTTCACCTTTAAGTTCAGCACCGTTCAGTTTGAATGTAACTGTAAATTCAAACTTCAAATCTTCAGGGAAGGATACAAGGCTGCCGTATTCGTTTGTGATATATTTTGAAACTGTCAGCTGACCTTTGCCCCTTGGAGCATTGTTGAGCTGAACTTTAACAAGTTTGTTTGTAACAGTTGTCACTGTTGCGTCTGTTGCGCCTGCGCTTTGGCTTTCGCCGTCAACCTTAACATCTGAAACAACATAGTTTTCCTCAAATTTTTCAGAAACAGTATATGTTTTGCCTGCTGTCATGCCGGAAATATATGCTGTTTCGCCGTCTTTGAGTTTGATTTCTGCTGCAGTGCTGCCTGCTGCAAATTCAAGTGCTGCGGCAGTCTTTGTGCCGTCTTTGGCTACCTTTGTAACTGCAAAGGATTCTGCTGCTGTATCTGCTGCAGGTCTTGTAACAACAAATGTAAATTCTTTTGCTGCACCATCACCTGCTGCAAAGCTGTCCACAACCTTTGTTATTACAATGCCTGTGGAAGGTTTTACTGCCATACGGCCGTTGTTGCCCAGTGTGGAACCAACAACAAAGTTGTGTGTTGTCTGGTTTACAGGGATAGCACCGCCGTGTGTGTCAACAAAGGATTCGTTGCTTCTTGTGATTGTATCTGTGATATTTTCTGTTTTATCAAAGATAAAGCCGTCAAGGTTTACATGGACATTGCCCTGTGGGATATACCATGTGCCGTCTGTGTTTTTAACCGCTGTGCCGAGAGCTGCATCGGACAGTTTGCGGTAAACTGTATTTGTTTTCAGCGCTGAACCGTCTTTTTCAAAAACAGTATATCTGCGGAAACCTGCTGTCGGTGCAGAATCACCCTTATAAAGTGAGCCTGTATTGTTTGAATAAACAAGTTCGTTCTGCTGATAGTAGTATTTGCTGTTGTATCTTGAAGGAGCAAAATAGGAGTATGCGTTGTCTGTGCCGTAGCCTGTCTTGTTTTCAACATCGTACTGGTTTGTGTAGAAGTAGATGTTGCCTTCACCGTCCTTGTTGCCTTTTGCATTGATATAATCGCTGCTTACAACATCCAGCACTGTGTCTGCTGTGATTGCGGAATCAAGGGATACTTCGTAAACAAGACGGATTGGTGTTGCATCCTGTCTTGAAAGGGATTCAAGATTATAGCTTTCGTTAAGTTTGATATTGTATGTAACTGTAGGGATAAGCGCTGCAGGAACTGCAAAGGCAACAGATTCTTCACCTGTTTCAATATTTTTTCTCCATCTTACAGTTGCGTACATCATATCGGAGTCGGCAATATGATGGTCGCCATCAGTTTCACCAAGATATATGTATGATTTTACATAGAAAGCTGGGTCTTTCTTTGCATCGCCTGTCTTTTCAGGCAGAGCTGCGCCCTCTTTCCAGAAGCCGATAAACTCATCGTCAGCATTTGCATACCAGCCCACATAGTTGGAATATTCTGTATCGCTTGTATAGCTGAGCTGACCTGCATTGTATGCGTTGTCGATAAGTGTTCTTACTGTATCTGCATCAACATTGCCAAGGCGCTGTTCGATGGACCATACCAGTTCATCACCAAGGTCTGTAGCCTCTGTAACTGTGCCCAGAGCACCTGTGTTGAGTTTGCTTGCAAAGGAAGCACCTGTGTAGAGTTTATCGCCGATTACAAGACCTTTTATCTCTGTAACATTCATATATTCGCCGATTTTATCTACAAAGGAGATATAGCCTTCCAGGTTTTCGTTGTCCTTTACAAGTGTAGGGAAATATTTGGACTGCAGGCCGATATCGGAAACAATCTTTGTAAATTCTTCACTCAGGTTGCTTGCGTTTGCAGCTGTAAAGTGCTTGTCAACATAATATTTCTGGGCTGCACTTGTGATTTTATCAACACGGTTTACAGTAAACTTCTTATCAACTTTGGAACTTCCCCATGGGTTTGACAGTGTTGCGCTGAGTATTGTTGTATTGACTGTAGCTTTGTTATCACCGTCCAGCAAATCTTCCCAATATTTTACAATTGTTCTGTTTTCATTGGCTTTTGCAACCTGTGTTGATGTATATGCAGAAGGATTTTTCAGTATTTCTTCACTTGTTGCATCGTTGCCTTTAGGGTCCATAACATCAAGGCTGATGCTTGTACCAAGGCTGAGTGTGTAGAACAGAGGTGTTTTTGCCACATATTTTTCATCAACTACAGCTTTTGCATAAGCTGCTGTAAGCTGTGTAAGGAAGTCTGTTTCTGCAGGGTTTCTGTTGTCAACCTGGTTGTTACCCATATCTGCCATACGGTCTATGCCGTCCACATCTGTTCCTGTGCTGTGGTTGTAGTCAGGATATGTGGTATAGTCTACAGATGCAGCTGTCGGCTCACCGTCAGACATAAACAGAAATACAGGTGTTCTGTCTACTTTCATGCTGCCAACTGTTGCCTTGTCAGAAATATCTTCTCTCATAAACTGTTTGAGAGCATGGAGAATACCCATCTGTGCATATGTACCTGCAATAGATTTCACATCGTATTTTACAACAGAAGCATTGCTGCCGCTGCTGTTTTTAACACCGCTTACAACCTGTATGCCCTCAAGTTTTCCGCTTTTTGTGTTAACTTTAACATACTTGCCGTCTACAGGTGTGTATCTGTCCAGCGGAAGCAGAAGCATACTGTGAGCTTCTGTGGACTGTGCCAGATTTTCACGGCCGAAGTACACAGAAATACCTACACGGTTATTCTGGTGCAAAGCCTGCAGAGATGTGATCGTATTATTAACCGCCTCAAACATTGTCTGCAATGTGCTAGGGTCAAGGCTTGTGCCATTATACATAGAGCTGGAAATATCCAGTATAATCATTGTATCGGTAGGAGCTGCTGACCTGCCCACTACTGTTTCATTGGCTGCCATTGCAGACAAAGACACCAGGAAGCTGTTGTCAGCCAGATTGAATTCATCTGCTGAAACCTTTCCTGTCGAATGTCCGTAACCGAAATCATCACCTGTAGCGTCCTTTATCATCTTCATAAATTCTTCTTCGGTTTTGAATACGGATTTGTCTGTCCATACTGCGCCTGCGTTTGCAGTTGTAATTTTGTTGTCAGCAGCGCCTGTTGAATAGAAGATATTCTTCCAGTCGTTGGCTGTGGAATTATCCACAAGCTTTGCAGGGTCATCCGGTACTGCTGTGGCCGCATAAGCTGTCAGTGGCATTGCCGGAACTGCGCCGACAAAAATCATCACTGCAAGAACCATTGAGGTTATGCGTTTAAACAATTTTTTAATGTTCTTTTCCAAATTGTATGCGCCTCCTTTGTTGTTGATATTTGCCCAATTTATGTCTTCTGCCCACAGTATACATCAGCTTTGCAGTCAGACATTTATCCTGTGTCTTCAGGCATAAATCCCTATTGTAAATTTTACCACTTTATGATGAATTTTTCAACATTGTTAATATACAGTTTTTCTATAGATTGTATGCAATTTATTTTTAATTTATCCTGGAATCTTCACCGGAATTCAGTATGTTTTCAATATTCTACGGGATACACTTTTTTATATTCTGCACAAAAAATACCGGTACAGTAAGAAACATACAGCACCGCCTTATACGATGCAGGGTTTCTGACGCTGTACCAGCCTTTTTGTACTGAAATCAGGGTTACACTTTCTTGTTTGCAGATAAGCTGTATCAATCGCTTATTTTTTCAAATCTTCTGAAGGTTCTGCCTTCACGGGTTATGGTTTCATCCCACATGGATGCAGGGCGTACCCATACCCCTTTTTCACCATATAAAGCGCGGTAAACCACAATTTCCTCCAGAGTTTCAGAGTGTTTTGCTACATACAAAACTTCGTATTCATTGCCTTTGAAATGTCTGTATTTTCCTGTTTCTATCATCTTTTTTCTATCCTTTCATACTGCGTGCAAACTTTGCCGCTTCGCTGCCTGCCACCGCACCTTCATAAACTGCTTTTGCTATCTGCAGCATACCACCTGTGTTGTCCCCTGCTGCAAAAAGTCCGGGGATATTTGTACTGCATTTTTCATCTGTGACAATGGAATTTCCGTTTAATTCCGCACCAAGCTTGCGTGCAAAATCCCCTGCTCCTGCAATGCCGACCGCCACAAAGAGACCGCTTGTTTCAATGGCGCTGCCGTCTTCAAATTCCACCGATGTCACGGTGGCTTCGCCCTTTATTTCCGCAAGCTTTTTGGCGATATATCCGATGCCGTCCACCGTCTTTGCAGGCTGTTTTCCGTCGGTCAGTATATACACCTTTTCCGCAAGATTTTTAAGGTACAATGCCTCTTCAGCGGCATATTCCCCTTCTCCCAGAACAGCAACTGTTTTTCCCCGGTAGAAAAATCCGTCGCAGACAGCACAGTAGCTTACACCGCGGCCTTCAAACTCTGCAAGTCCCTTTATTTTAGGGGCTCTGCGCCCTGTGCCTGTGGCAAGAACCACACTTTTTGCCGTGTATGTGCTGTCCGGTGTCTTTACTGTGTAATCGCCCGTCCACTCGATTGAAACCACCTGTCCTTTTTCCATATCAATACCGTTTTCGGCAAGCTGATTTATGCCTATATCAAAAAGCTCTTTCCCGCTTGTACCTTTAGGGACGCCGTAGTAATTGTCTATTTTTTCCGCTTTTGACAGGGCAACACTTTCTCCTCCGACAACAAGGGTGTCGGCACCTGCCCTGTGTGCATACAGCGCTGCAGATACACCTGCAGGACCTGCACCCACAATTATTATGTCGTAACTGTTTTTCATATCGTCACCTCAACAAAGGATTTTGTTTATTCTGTAAAAAATTTACCATATTATGCAGATTTTTTAAAGTGATAAAATTACACAGCGGGATTTTGCACACAAAAAAGACAGACTTCTCTTGAAGTCTGTCTTTAAGGTAATTATTTGATTTTTTCTACAGAGTAGTAACCAACTGCTGCTGCATCTTCGATAACTTCGTATGCTGCTGTCTGTTCTGCAATATAGTCAGCATAGTCGTCTGCACACATTTCGTGTGTGAGGGAAAGCTTGTAGTAGTCGATTTCTGTCTGGTCCTTGAGGTTTTTAACTCTCTGGTAAACAACGATTTCCTTTTCTACATCGTCATATACCCATTCGCCGTCAACATCAATTGTAAATGCATTTGCTGTGAGAACTTCTTCGTAGGAAGCTACATTTTCTTTTGTAAGATATCTTTCAACTGTGTATTTTGCGCCGTCTTCAACTTTATATTCTGTTTCATCACCGTTGATTTCTGCAGCTGCTGTAAGTGCATCAACCATAACTGTGTTGAAATCTTCGCCGTTGTTGAGACGGTTTGTTGCTTCCACAGCAATAACTGTCATATCAGCAAGGCCCTGTGCGTCGATAAAGTCTTCTGTGCCGCTTACCATTTTGGAAAGTTCAAAGCCTTTGATTCTTGCATATTTGCCGTCCATATATTCCACAACAGCTTCGTCGGATGGTTCTTTTTCACCGTCTGTGCCGTAGAGACCCTGGAAAACAACATATTCGGAAACATATTCGTTTGTAATGTTTTTCTTGTATGTTTCTTCGCCGATACCGTTTGCCGCCATAATGGATTCTGCCATTGGCCAGTAATATTCGGACTGATAGTCGATATATTCTGTATCTTCTGCTGTAAGCTCTGCGCCCATTTCTTCAGCTGTTTTTTCTACCCAGATATATTTTTTAAGATTTTCGATTGTTTTTGCGTGAATCCAGTCTTTTGCAGGTGTTTCTTCTATTGTTGCAGAAAGAACATCTTCATCTTCAACCAGTTCATCAGCTTCAAGATATGCCATATACTGTGCATAGAGATACATATTTGGTGCTACATCAACGCCGTCGATTGTAACAACCTTTTCATAGTTTTTGCTGCAGCCTGTAAGAGTTGCTGCTGCCATAGCAATTGTGAGTACAACTGCTGCAATTCTTTTAATAATCACGGTTTTACCCCCCTGAATAATTTTAATTACTTAAAACAACTATATAAGTTTACCACAAATGGTGTGGCAAAGGCAATATATAAAACAGATTAATATTACTGTCTGAATGTGAAAAATTCTTGTTTTCTCAAAAAAACTGCCCTATTCCACCGGTTAGTGATAGTCTGTATCATCTTCTGCATTATCACTGTTCTGATGATGCCTTGAACAGATGCAGCATATCTTTCATAACCTCCAGCGGACTTTCACCGTTTTTAATCTGGGCGGAAATGTATGGCTTATTCACCTGATTTATGGCAATTCTGTGCTTTGTGTTCTGCATAACATAGGCCACATCCACCTTTGCAAAATCCTTTGAATAGAACATCAGATTATCTTTTCGCTGCACAACCTCGTGAATGCCAACCGATGCCGCCATAACACGCAAAAGAGAGATGTCAATAAGCCCCATAACGCTGTCCGGCACATCGCCGTAGCGGTCGATAAGTTCGTCCAGCAGGTCGGAAACATCCTCGTCATTTTCAAGACTGGCTATGCGCTTGTAGCTTTCGATTCTGTTCTGCGTATATGGAATATATTTTTCCGGGATAAATGCATCCACTGTGATGTCGATAAGGCAGTCGGATTTTTCTGTTTTTATCTCCTCGCCCTTTTCCACCGCAATAGCCTGATTGAGCAGCTTTACATACAGGTCGTAGCCGATGGAAGCCATAAAGCCGCTCTGTGTCTTGCCAAGAATACTGCCCGCGCCGCGTATCTGCAGGTCTCTCATCGCAATTTTGAAGCCTGAACCGAAGTTTGTGAACTCGCGGATGGCATTTAGACGCTTTACCGCAATTTCGTTGAGCACCTTGTTGCGCTGGAAGGTGAAGTAGGCATAAGCCTTTCTTGTGGAACGGCCAACGCGCCCGCGTATCTGATAAAGCTGACTTAAGCCCATTCTGTCCGCATCTTCAATGATAAGTGTGTTGCAGTTAGGCACATCGATACCTGTCTCTATAATGGTTGTGCATACAAGAATATCAATTTCGCCGTTGATAAGCTGCTGCCACACGCGGGAAAGGCTTGCTTCGTCCATCTGCCCGTGAGCCACTGCAATTCTGGCATTGGGACAGTATTTCTGTACACGGAGAGCACAGTTGTCGATAGTTTCCACGCGGTTATAGAGATAGTAGCACTGTCCTCCGCGGTTGATTTCCCTGTTCAGGGCAAAGCTGACCATCTTTTCGTCAAATTCGCTTACATAAGTTTCGATAGGTATGCGGTCAAACGGCGGTTTTTCGATTGTGGACATATCGCGGATGCCGTTGAGCGCCATACTGAGTGTGCGGGGAATAGGTGTGGCGGAAAGGGTGAGCACATCCACCCCTTTGAACCCTTCCACCAGTTTTTCCTTGTGGGCAACGCCGAAGCGCTGTTCTTCGTCTATGATAACAAGGCCCAGATCCTTGAATTTCACCTTATTCTGAATAAGCGCGTGAGTGCCTACAACAATGTTTGCAACACCGCTGTTGATATCTTTTATTGTCTGCTCACGCTGTTTCGGCGTACGGAAACGGGACAGCAGCTGGATATTGACAGGGAAACTTTCCATGCGCTGTACCAGTGTATTGTAGTGCTGCCAGGCAAGAACGGTGGTAGGCACAAGTATTGCCACCTGCTTGTTGTTCATAACCGCCTTGAAGGCAGCACGCAGGGCAACTTCCGTTTTGCCAACGCCAACGTCACCGCAGAGCAGACGCTCCATAGGATAAGGACTTTCCATATCCTTTTTGATTTCCCTTATGGCACGCAGCTGGTCATCGGTTTCGTCGTAGATAAAGCGGGCTTCAAAATCTTTCTGCCACTCGGTATCCTCATCAAAAGGATAGCCTTTTGCCTTTTCCCTCTCTGCATAAAGGCGGATAAGCTCTGCCGCCATCTCCTGTGTGGCCTTTTTTACCTTGGCCTTTGTCTTTTTCCAGCTTTCTCCCCCGAGTTTTGAGAGGGAAACCTTTTCGTCTGACTGGGCATAGGTGTATCGGCTGATAAGGTCCAGCTGGGTTACAGGCACAAAAAGGCTGTCCTTGCCCTGAAAGTTGATTTTGAGATAGTCCTTTGTAACCCCCTGCATACTTACATTGTGTATGCCGTCATATATACCGATACCATAGTTCTGGTGCACAACATAGTCACCTTTTGATATTTCGTCTATTGATGTCAGGGCATCCTTTGCCTTCTGGCGCTTGTAGTTCTGTTTGCCCACATCCAGCTTTCTGCCTGTGATAAGGCAGAGTTTATGCAGCGGCAGGTCAAAACCCTGCTGTGTGTGGCCTGCGGCAACGCCGATTGTTCCCGGGCTGAGCAGGGCATCCTTTTCCATATAAAAAGCGGAATAGCCGAAACTTTCAAGGTCACGCACAAGACCCTGAGCGGATTTTTTTGTACCTGCAAGAACAACAATTTTGTAGTTCTGTTTAAGCAGCTCTCCCACATCTTCTGCAAGCACCTTGTATTCCCCCGCCCAGCTTGGCAGATTGTGACAGGTAAAGTTGACAATATTGGAAAGGCTGACATCGCTGACACTGCGCACAAAGTCTTCCGCAACGATTGTCGGCACTGTTTTTGCCATATCCAGAATATATGAATAAGGCGCATAGAAATCTGTCATTCCTTTTGACAGTATGCCGTCTGCAAGAAGTGTTTCTATGTCCTGTCCGTTGTGCCACAGAAACTGTTCATAGTTTTCCCTGGCTGCACTGAAATCATCTATAAACACAACAGGATTTTCAAGAAAGTCAAACAGTGTTGACTGTTTTTCGTAGCACATGGAAATGTATTTATCCATAGCTTGGGGCATCATATCATTTTTAAGGGTGTTGATATCCTTTTCTGCTGCAGTATCAAACTGAGCAACATTTTTGCTGCCAGCTTTTTTGCGACAGCCTTCGATGGCAGCAAGTGCATCCTGCGGTGTGGTGAACAGAACCTCCTTTACAGGGGAAATATGCACCTTTTTAATCTGCTCTGTACGGCGCTGTGTCTCCAGTTCAAAGGTATTGATGCGGTCAATTTCATCTCCCCAGAACTCTATACGCACAGGCATTGGCATATCCGGGGTATAAAGGTCTACAATGTCGCCGCGCTGTGCAAACTGTCCGGGGCCTTCAACCATATCTCTTCTGATATACCCTGCGTTCACCAGCTTCTGTGTAAGGTCTTTGGGACTGATTACCGATGTGGTTTTTATGGTAAGGGTGTTTTCAAGAAATTTTTCCTTTGGCATTGTGTACATAAGGGCAGCTTCCATTGTGGACACAACAACATTGCAGCGTTTTGACACAAGATAACCCATAGTTTTTATGCGACGGTATTCAAACTCCCTTGAAAAGCCTTCCAGCGGACGCAAGGTAAGGTCTCTTGCAGGAAACACCTGTGATTTTTCTCCGAAAAAGAGTATATCCTCATTGAGTCTGTTTGCACTTTTTTCATCCTTGGTCAGCACAACAACCTGTCGCCCTGTCACCTGCTGAACTGCTGCAACAAATGCGGCACGGGCGGTCTGGGACAGGCCAAAAAGAGCTATCGGCGATTTGTACACCTTTATCTCGTTTATAAGCTTTATAAATTCCTGTGTTCCTGTAAGTTCTTTAAGCAGCATATATACTCCTTTTTGTTTTCGGCAAAATTTACCATTTCTAATTCTTTTATCTGTTCTTCCGCCATTTTGTTATGTAACAATGCAAAATCCGCCCTGCATTTTACGGCAAACTTTGCATTATCCATAACGCGCAGTTGCCGTACAAGGATACGGATACCCCTGTACGGCTTCTGTTAAATTATCTGTTATATAAATTCATAGCCTTCTGGCTGTCGCCGCTGACCATAAGTTTCACGGCTCTGTGGGCATCTTCAAAACGGTCTGCCAGAAGTTTCCTGTCAGACTCTGTAAATTTGCCCAGCACCCAGTCTGCAAGGTCATAATCGGGATGAGGCTTCTGTCCCACGCCCATTTTGATTCTCGGAAATTCCTGTCCCATATGGCTGATGATGCTCTTGATGCCGTTGTGACCGCCTGCACTGCCTTTTGCACGGATGCGCATCTTACCCACATCAAGGGATACATCGTCGAAAATAACAATTATATTTTCGGCAGGAACCTTGTAGAACTTTGCGGCCTGCATTACTGCTTCGCCCGAAAGGTTCATAAAGGTCTGCGGTTTAAGCAGCATAACCTTTCTGCCATCGGTCTCCCATACACCGTAAAGTGCGGAAAACTTTGCCTTTGTAACCGAAACATTGTTTTTATCCGCAATATAGTCCAGTGTTTCAAAGCCGATATTGTGGCGTGTGTTGTTATACTTGCTGCCCGGATTTCCAAGCCCTGCGACTATGTAGTCTATGCTCTGATTTGATTTTTTAAAAAACATAATTAGTCAAACAAAGTGGAAACAGACTGGTCTGCATAGATTCTTCTGATAGCATCAGCAAATACTGTTGCAACAGATGTAACTTTGATTTTGTCAATCTGTTTTTCTTCTGGAAGCTGAATTGTGTCAAGAAGGATGATTTCTTCAAGAGCAGATTCTTCAATTCTCTGGATAGCAGGACCGGAGAGAACACCGTGTGTTGCACATGCTCTTACAGATTTTGCACCGCGTTCCTTGAGGGCATTTGCAGCGTTGCAGAGTGTGCCTGCTGTGTCGATGATGTCGTCGATGATAACAACATTTTTACCGCTGATATCGCCGATAATGTTCATAATTTCAGAAACATTTGCCTTTGGACGGCGTTTGTCGATGATAGCGATAGGTGCATCAAGATAGCTTGCAAAGTTTCTTGCTCTTGTTACGGAACCAAGGTCCGGGCTAACAACAACAAGGTCGTCAATTTCTCTTGTTTCAAACATTCTTGCAAGAATTGGCATACCAACAAGGTGGTCAAGCGGAATGTCAAAGAAGCCCTGAATCTGTGCTGCGTGAAGGTCCATTGTCAATACGCGGTCTGCGCCTGCTGCTGTGATAAGGTCTGCAACAAGTTTAGCTGTGATAGGATCACGGGATTTGCTCTTTCTGTCCTGACGGGCATAGCCGTAGTATGGCATAACTGCTGTGATGCGGCCTGCGGAAGCTCTCTTCATAGCGTCAATCATAATGAGAAGTTCCATAAGATTGTTGTTTACAGGTGCGTTTGTGCTCTGGATGATGAAAACGTCGCTGCCGCGAACTGTTTCCTTGATGGAAACTGCAATTTCACCGTCACTGAATGTGCCTACTTCACATTTGCCCAGCGGCAAACCCATCTGGTCAGCAATTTTCTTTGCAAGTTCCTTGCTGGAGTTACAAGCAAAAATCTTAATGTCTTTACCGTGAATGTTCATTTTGTACCTCTTTTTCTCTTGTTTAAAAATCTATTGTTTAATTTTTAAATTAAAAATTTAAATACACAGTTATATTGTAACCTTATTTGGAATGTTTTTCAATATATCCGCTGAGTTTTTTCTCTGCCCATCCGGACTTATTTTCCTGTCTTGCACGGGCAACTGCCAGGTCGCCGTCAGGAACATCCCTGTTTATTGTGGAACCTGCCGCTGTATATGCGCCATTGCCCACTTTTACCGGTGCGATAAGGTTTGTATTGCAGCCGATAAATGCATAATCGCCTATTGTTGTACGGTTTTTGCTTGCACCGTCATAGTTTACGGTAACAACGCCGCAGCCGAAGTTTACATGTCTACCCACATCGCTGTCGCCAATATAGGTAAGATGCGCAATACTTGTGCCTTCACCCACTGTGGAGTTCTTAACCTCTACAAAGTCGCCGATTTTAACCTTTCTGCAGATATGTGTGTTTGGTCTGAGCTGTGTGAACGGACCGATTTTTGCGCCGTCATCCACAACCGATTCTGTGCCCTGGGATGCGTTGAACACAACATCATTTCCAACCTTGCAGTCTGTAAGCATACTGTTTGGGCCGATAACACAGTTTTCGCCTATTTCGGTTTCACCTCTGAGGATTGTTCCCGGGAGAATCTGTGTGCCCCTGCCGATTTTAACCTTGGGGTCAATGATGATGCCGTGACTTGTAAAAAATTCCACGCCGTTTGCAGCATGTTTTTCTATGATATCCAGATAAAATTTTTCTTTTTCTGCTATGGACACTATAAATCACCTTCTGTCTTAACAAATTCATAGCTATACACTTATATCATACCCTATTATGCTTTTTTTTCAAGTGTTTATTTGACGCACAGATGGTACATTATAAATAAATTTTATGACATTTTTATCTCTTTTGTTTTCCACCCGTCTGCTGAATATTTTTAAGCAAATTGATTTTTGTCACAGTATATTGTATGATTGTCTGTGATAAAATATTGTGCACAATACTTATCAGTTTTTACGGAGGCAGCTATGGAACAGCTTATAGGTGACATCATACAACACATCATACAAATTATCACACCATTCATCAGAAAACTTACAAAGCATCTTATCCTTACCATATTGCTTTTGCTTTATCTTGTGGCCTTCTGGTTTCTGTTTTTTACCAGAGGAATATATGTGGACGGGCATTTCTACAGAAAAGAGGCAAATCTTACCACCGTGACATATACCTGCAGAAATCCTTTTGTACAGCACAAAACCATAACGCTGCAGAAACAGGCGAACAGGTCAGTTATCACTGTCGGGGATGACTATGTGCTGACGGTAGACAGCGACAAAGGTGTATCCGTTGAAGGAGATATGGGTGTAAACCAGACTCTGCCCGATGCCCGATGGGATATGATTGCCGACCAGAGCGCAGAATGCAACCGCGGCTTTGGCGGAAAATTGTGGGTTTTAACCCTTCTGCTTATGGCCGTAGCATTCTTTATAAACCGGTACAGCACCAAAGTTTATAACTTTTTCAACAGAAACAAAGCGGCAAATGACAACTATTATCTGTGGGTCGGAAGAATATCAAAGGCAATATATGTCCTGGGGCTGATATATCTGATTATCCCTCTTTAAAATTAAAAAACGCAGAGAAAAAGGACGGTCGGCGACCGTCCTTTTGATTTTAATTATTCCAAAAAATTATATGCTTTTATCTCTGTGCATAAAGGGAAATTATGTTTTTGACAACCTGTGTGCAGATTTCCATATTTTCCTTTGTTGTACATTCATATTTGCCGTGGAAGTTCATACCGCCTGTTGCAAGGTTTGGACAAGGCAGGCCCATAAAGGAAAGGCGTGCGCCGTCTGTGCCGCCGCGGATTGCAATATTCTTTGGTGTAATGCCTGCCATTTCAACAGCTTTCTGTGCATTTTCAATAAGGTGGAAATGAGGAAGAATCTGACATTTCATATTGCGGTAGCTTTCCTTTGTTTCCACTGCAACAAGTTCCCTGCCGTATTTTTTGTTGAGGAAGGCAGCAACATCCTGCATAAGACGGCATTTTGCCACAATTTTGTCGTCATCGTGGTCGCGGAGAATATAGCTTAATGTTGTTTTTTCTGTACAGCCGTCAAAGCCGATAAGGTGATAGAAACCTTCAAAACCTTCTGTGTATTCAGGGCGTTCAAATTCCGGCAGCATACGGTCAAACTCCATAGCTACACGCTGGCTGTTTATCATCTGGTTTTTGGAGGAACCCGGATGGATGGAACGGCCTGTAATTGTTACTTTTGCAGAATATGCGTTGAAGTTCTGATATTCGATTTCACCCGGAAGACCGCCGTCAACTGTGTATGCAAACTGTGCACCGAAACCTTCCACATTGAAATTGTCTGCACCGCGGCCGATTTCCTCGTCAGGTGTGAAGCCCACAGCTATAGCACCGTGGGGCATACCGCTGCTGATGATTTCTTCCACAGCCTGCATAATAACCGCAATACCTGCCTTGTCATCAGCACCGAGAAGGGTTGTACCGTCGGTTGTGATAAGTGTATGGCCTTTGGAACCAAGCAGTTCAGGGAAATCCGCAGGGCTTAAAACATCGCCGCTGCCGGCAAGCAGAACATCGCCGCCGTCGTAATTTTCGATAATCTGCGGTTTAACATCCCAGCCGTTGAATTCAGGGGCTGTGTCCATATGTGCAATAAGGCCGATACAGGGAACATCTTCATATCCTTTTGTTGCAGGCAGTCTGCCGTAAACATAGCCTTTTTCAATGCGCACATCTGAAAGACCTGTTTCTTTCATCTGCTGTGCAACAAACTCTGCCACATCAAGCTGGCAGGCTGAAGAAGGACAGCTTTCACATTCTTCATCAGATGGTGAAGAAATTTTTATGTAACTTAAAAATTTTTCCAGAACGCTCATGGTAATTCTCCTTTATCTGTGCTGCGGATTTTCTTTGCTTTACGCCGATATCACCGCAGTTTATTTTCTGCCTATATTCTACCACAAAATAAAAAAAATCAATACATTTTTGTGGTATTTTCACTTCATATACTTTTAATATTACAAAAAATGTGTTAGAATAAATTGAATATATGCGTCCGCATATTGATTTTGTAAAATAAAAGCTATGCTTTGGAGGATAAATTATATGTCAAATTCAGTTTTTACAGGTAAAACTCTTTTGATTACAGGCGGCACAGGCAGTTTCGGCCACACAGTGCTGAAACACTTTCTGACAACAGATATCGGCGAAATCCGCATCTTCTCCCGTGACGAAAAGAAACAGGATGATATGCGCCACGACCTGCAGGTACAGTATCCCGTTGAAAGCCAGAAGGTTAAATTCTACATCGGCGATGTAAGGGATATCAACAGTGTTGACAACGCTATGCACGGTGTTGACTTTATATTCCATGCTGCAGCGCTGAAACAGGTTCCTTCCTGCGAATTTTTCCCTGTTGAAGCTGTTAAAACAAATGTTCTGGGCACAGAAAATGTGCTTACAAGCGCAATCCGCCACGGCGTAAAAAGAGTTGTATGCCTTTCCACAGACAAAGCAGCATACCCTATCAATGCAATGGGCATCTCCAAAGCTATGATGGAAAAGGTTATTGTGGCAAAATCCAGAACAGTTGACCCTGAAAAGACAACAATCTGCTGCACAAGATACGGCAATGTTATGTGCAGCCGCGGCAGTGTTATCCCGCTTTTCCGCGACCAGATAAGACAGGGCAAACCGCTGACAATCACAAACCCTGAAATGACACGCTTCCTTATGAACCTTGACGAAGCTGTTGACCTTGTTGTATTTGCATTCACACACGGCCAGCCGGGTGACCTTTTTGTTCAGAAATCACCTGCCTGCACAATAGGCGACCTTGCAAAGGCAACACAGGAACTTTTCGGTGATACAGGCATCAAAATCATCGGTGAAAGACACGGTGAAAAACTTTACGAAACACTGCTTACTGAAGAAGAAGCAGCAAAAGCTATTGATATGGGCGGATACTACCGCGTTCCTGCAGACAACCGTGACCTTAACTATGACAAATATTTTGTTGAAGGCAGAACAGAGGAAAAAGTCCTGCATCAGTACAACAGCCACAACACAGAACGCCTTGATGTTGAAGGCACAAAAGCAAAAATGATGACAACAGACTATATCAAAGAGGAGCTGGCTAAACTTGGAAAATAAGAACCTCTCGCGTACAAACGCTCAAGAACCTTGTTACGACAAGCGTAATAAAAAGATATTAATCACAGGTGCAGGCGGCTTTGTGGGCAAAAACCTGACCGCCACACTTTTGCAGAAAGGTTATACAGACCTTTATCTTTACGACAGAGACTCAACCGAAGCAGAGCTTGAAAGATACTGTGCAGACTGTGACTTTGTATTTCATCTTGCAGGTGTAAACCGCCCTGTTGACACAAAGGAATTTTATGAAGGCAATACAGATTTTTCCGCAAAACTGCTGGAGACACTTAAAAAAGCAGGCAACTGCTGCCCTGTAATTGTTTCTTCATCCATTCAGGCACTGCTGGACAACGATTACGGCAAAAGCAAGAAGATGGGCGAAGACCTGTTCCTTGCAAACGGCTTTAACCCTGCATATATCGTGCGCCTTTACGGCGTGTTCGGCAAATGGTCAAGACCCAACTACAACACAGTTGTGGCAACCTTCTGCCACAATGTTGCACACGGCCTGCCGCTGCAGATAAATGACCCTGACAGGGAACTGACACTCTGCTACATTGACGATGTTGTGGCAAAGTTTGTGGATATTATGGAAAATACAGCCGACCATAAGGAAGGTTTCTTTGAAATTGACACCCTCCACAAAATCACTCTCGGCAGACTTGCAAAAACCATTGAGAGCTTTGGCAGAAACAGGGATACCCTTGTTATGCCGAATCTTAACGGACTTATGGAACAGCGCCTTTACGGCACATATCTGTCCTATCTTGACACAGACAACTTCTCCTACAAGCTGAAGAAAAACGAGGACAACCGAGGCTGGCTGGCAGAGTTTATCAAGAGTGAAAGCTTCGGACAGATTTTCATCTCCACAACAAAACCGGGCATTACCCGCGGTGACCACTGGCATCATACAAAGGTAGAAAAATTCTTTGTTATCAAGGGCAAGGCTACAATCAGTTTCCGCCATATGATTACAAACGATATTATACGCTATGATGTGTGCGGTGACGAACCTACAGTTGTGGATATACCTGTGGGCTATACACACAACATCACAAATACAGGCGATGAAGAGATGATATGCCTGTTCTGGTCCAACCAGATTTTTGACCCGCAGAATCCTGACACATACTATACAAAAGTGGATTTGTAACAGACAAAGGATAACTTTATGAAACGACTGGTAATTCTGGGCTTTGGCGGCTACGGCAAAACAATTGAAGATGTGGTGCTGGATGCAGGACTGTTTGATGAAATTGTATTTCTTGACGACGGGTCCACTGATGAAAAGGTACAGGGCAAATGCTCTGACTATGCAAAATATGTATCTGAAAACACATGGTTCTACCCTGCTTTCGGCAACAATGCACTGCGTGTAGGCTGGATTTATGAATGGCTGCAGAAGGGTGTTCAGGTGGCAAAAATCATCCACCCGAAAGCTTATGTAAGCCGCAATGCCACAATCGGCGAAGGCTGCGCCGTGCTTCCCAATGCAACAGTGAATGCCACTGCCAGAATAGATACGGGAACTATCGTCAACTTCGGCGCTGTGGTGGACCACGATGTCATCATCCGCCAGGGCTGCCACCTGTGTCTCAACAGTGTGGTCAAGGGCTACAACGATGTACCGCCGCTGACAAAGATAGAAGCCGGACAGGTTATCCTCAACAACTCTTTAAACTTTAAACAATCGGGAGAAAAGCTATGAGCAAGCTTAAACTTATGACAATTATCGGCACAAGACCTGAAATTATCCGCCTTGCTGCCGTTATCAAAAAATGCGACAAATATTTTGACCAGATTCTTGTTCACACAGGTCAGAACTATGACTATGAGCTGAATCAGGTTTTCTTTGATGATCTGGGTCTGCGTGCACCTGACTTCTATCTTGATGCCGTTGGCAAGGACCTTGGTGAAACAATCGGCAATATCATCGCAAAAAGCTATTCACTTATGGTGGAGCAGAAACCTGATGCACTGCTTATTCTCGGCGACACAAACAGCTGTCTTTCCGCTATCGGTGCAAAGAGACTGCATATTCCTATCTTCCATATGGAAGCAGGCAACCGCTGCTTTGACGAATGTCTGCCGGAAGAAACAAACCGCAGAATTGTTGACCATATTGCAGATGTAAACCTCTGCTATTCCGAGCACGCCCGCCGTTATCTCAACAGCGAAGGCACAGCAAAGGAAAGAACATATGTTACAGGCAGCCCTATGGCAGAAATTCTCCACGAAAATCTTGAACAGATAAAATCTTCCCGCATTCTGGAAAAACTCGGTCTCGAAAAAGGAAAATATATTCTTCTTTCCGCGCACAGGGAAGAAAATATTGACACAGAACAGAACTTCTTCAACCTGATGAACGCTGTAAACGCTATGGCAGAAAAATACGATATGCCTATCCTTTACTCCTGCCATCCGAGAAGTGCAAAATTTATTGCACAGCGCAACTTTGTGTTTGACAAGCGCGTTATACAGAACAAACCACTTGGCTTCCACGATTACAACAACCTGCAGATGAACGCATTTGCGGTTGTATCCGACAGCGGCACTCTGCCTGAAGAAAGCAGTTTCTTCCTTTCTGTAGGCAATCCGTTCCCTGCTGTATGTATCCGCACATCCACAGAAAGACCTGAAGCACTGGACAAAGGCAACTTTATCCTTGCAGGCATAACAACAGAACAGGTGCTGCAGGCAGTTGATACAGCTGTTGAGATGAACGCAAACGGCGACTATGGTATTCCTGTACCAAACTACACAGACGAAAATGTTTCCACAAAATTGGTTAAGCTTATCCAGAGCTACACAGGTGTGGTAAACAAGATGGTCTGGAGAAAATATTAATCTGTCTTATACAGACTGAAGCTGGTGAATCCATATATCCGCTTCATATAAAATAAAAATACAAGGAATCTGCTTTGAAAAAACGAGTTTTGATTGTCAGCCAGCATTTCTGGCCTGAAAATTTCCGTATAAGCGATATTGCAGAGGGTTTTGCCGAAAATGAGATTGAGGTTGATGTGCTCTGCGGCATACCAAACTATCCCAATGGCAATATTCCTGAAGGATACGGATTTTTCAAAAATTTAAAACAGAATTACAAGGGTGTAAATGTGCACAGATGCTGGGAGATTACAAGAAAGGGAAATTCTTCTGTAAGGATTTTTCTCAATTACATCTCCTACCCGTTTTTTGCCACATTCAAGACACTGGCCTTTATGGGCAAAAAATATGACGCTGTTTTCTGCTACGAAACCAGCCCTGTGTATATGATTTTCCCTGCAATTTTTTACTCTAAAATAAAAAAAGTTCCCCTTACTACATATGTGCTGGATTTATGGCCCGAAAATCTGTATTCCGTACTTCCCATACAGAATAAATTTCTGCAGAAGGTATGCGAAGTGACAAGCCACTGGCACTATAAAAAAAGCGACAGGCTTATTGCCATGAGCCCGTCATTGAAGGACAGGCTGATGGCCGTTACAGGCAAAACAGAAGAAAAGATTGCGGTTATACCGCAGTACTGTGAAAAGTTCTATGAGCAGGAAATCGAAGATGCCGCTCTGAGAGAAAAATACAAAGATTATTTTAAAATTGTATACGCAGGCAACATAAGCCCTGCACAGAATCTTGAGGTTGCGGTTGACGCAGCGGTTCTGCTTAAAGAAAAGGGAATAAATGATATAAAATTTATCATTGTAGGCGACGGTATGTCCCGCGGTGACATTGAAAAATATGTTGCCGAAAAAGGTGTGATGGAATTTTTTGATTTTCTCGGTTCAAAACCAGTTACCGATATGCCTGTTTATCACACCCTTGCCGACTGTCTTTTTGCCCCACTTGCAAAAAGTGACCTTATCGGCCTGACAATACCTGCAAAGGTTACAAGCTATATGGCCGGCAGAAAACCTGTTATCACCTGCATTGACGGCGAGGGAAGCCTTGTTATAGAAAAGGCACAGGCAGGCCTTACAGGTGAAAGCGGCAACAGCACACAGCTGGCAGAAAACATCCTGAAGCTTTAGACCATGTCTGCCGAAGAAAGAAAAGTTCTCGGTGACAACGCGTTCAGTTATCACCTTGAACACCACGAGCGCAACAAGGTTCTCGGAAATCTTATCGACTTTATATTCAACTAAAACTACTACGGAGGATTTTCCTTTGAAAACGCTGGTTATCATCCCCTGCTACAACGAGCAGGACAGCATTGTGAATGTTATAAACAATCTGAAAAGCAACGCCCCAGATGTGGATTACCTGATTGTAAATGACTGTTCCACAGACAATACAGAAAAAATATTGAAGGAAAACGGCTTTAACTATATCAACAACCCAATCAATCTTGGCATCGGCGGCGGTGTGCAGGCTGGTTATCTGTATGCACAGCAGTACGGCTACGATATTGCGGTACAGATGGATGGAGACGGCCAGCACGACCCGAAGTATCTTAACAAGGTTATTGCACCTGTTGCAGAGAGGAAATTTGATATGGCTATCGGCAGCCGCTTTATCGAAAAAGAAGGTTTTCAGACCAGCTTTATGCGCCGTTTCGGCATCAATATAATCTCTGCCTTTATACTTGTACTTACAGGCAAGCACATAAAGGATACCACCAGCGGGTTCCGTGCCTGCAACAGAAAGCTGATTGAATTTTTTGCAAGAAACTATGCTGACGATTATCCCGAACCTGAAGCCATTATGGCCTGTATTGTAAACGGATTTTCCGTTGGCGAAGTTGCCGTTGTCATGGAAGAAAGACAGGGCGGTGTATCCTCCATACGCAGTCTGAAAAGTGCTTACTATATGATAAAGGTTTGCCTTGCACTTGTTGTGAACAGAATCTCCTTTGCAGGAAAGAAAGGCGGTAAATAAATATGAAACCAATGGATTTATCTCTCCACGCCATAGTTATCATCGGCTCGGTCGCTTTTCTGCTGTTTATTCTTTATCTTATGAAAAAGGGTAAACTTGAGGTTAAATATTCAATTATCTGGCTGGCATTCAGCCTGTGTATGCTCATCTTCGCCTGTTTTCCTTATACAGTGCTGATACTCAACGATATAGCAGGTGTGATTGACCCTGTAAACTTTATATTCTTTACACAGATTATCTTTATTCTGCTTATACTGCTTTCCGTTTCGGCGGTTATTTCAGGTTTCAGCAGAAAAATCAAACAGCTGGCACAGGCAAACGCCATCCTTGAAAAAAGAGTCCGCGAGCTGGAAGAAAAAACAAAAAAACAGTAAAACATTGGCATATTCGGAAAGAATATGCCTTTTTTATGCAATAAACTTAATGCAGTAAATATAAACTCCGTTTTGTATGCCCTTATAATCCATATATAGGATTTTTCTTTCAATGGCTTATTTCAGTTTAAAGGAGTATGATTTAACCAAGATTTAAAGAAAAGAGGGTTTTATTATGCCTCAGATTATCGTTAAAGGTATCACTCAGGAACAGTGTGCTGAACTCAGCGTAAAAGCTGCACCTGAACTTGCAAAAATTGTGGGATGCCCAAGTGACTGGTTTGTTTTTGACCTTATCCACAGCCGCTTTTATGATGAAGGCGGCAGAATCAAACACTGCCCTGTTGTACAGGTATGGTGGTTTGAACGGCCTATGGAAATTCAGGACAAGGTTGCCAGATACCTTCACCGTCAGTTTGAAAAGATGGGTTTTCATGCTGACCAGATCAGTTTCCACATTTTTGATGGAGACCGCTACTACGAAAACGGCGAAAAGTGTTAGATGATAATAACTTTTTTCAGCAAAAAACACCTGTTCGGATGAGCAGGTGTTTTTTGATTTTCAGGGGATATTATATTTAATGCCGTTTTATATTCTTGTAAATTTCACTGCTGCTGCAGTTGCGTCATCCGCAGAATCCTGATGTGAGATGATAAATTCCGCCATCTCTTCAGCTGTGCATTTTTCTGCCATAAGCGCAAGCTTTCCGGACAGTATTCCGTCTGTCCTGACACCGTCTGACATAAGCACAACGGTATCTCCGTTTTTCAGTTCAAACTCTGTCTTTGCCAGCTTTGTATCCCTGAGGATACCTATGGGCAGGCTTTCTTTATATATTATTCTGCTTTTTGTTCCGCTTATCAGACGGGCCGGAGCGCCGCCTGCACTGTACAGTGCACATTTTCCGCTATAACAGTTTATCTGCAGTATATCCGCCGCCACACAGGACTGCCCTGTTCCCTTAAGGTTCAGAGCGATATTCGTTATCTCCGCTGCGGTAAGCGGACTGATACCTGCTGTAAGCAGCTTTTTAAGCATAGCCACAGCTGTTCTGCTTTCTGCCGATGCATAGCTGCCTGTGCCCATTCCGTCTGCCAGAACAACATATCTGTATTCTTCCGCTGCAAATTCTTCGCACACATCACCGCACACTTTGTATCTGCTTTTACTGCGGCAGGAAAACTCGGTGGTATATCCCGCTTTTTCAATAAATGTATATACTGTTCCGCCGCTTTCATCCTCTTTACAGGGAAGGTCAAACTTTGTGCCGTAAACACTTTCGAGCTTTGTTTTTATCCGCTCCGTTTCCGACGGGGTGAAATAATCAGCTGTGCTTATAACGCACCTGCCGCTGTCCTGAAAGCATATACAGTAGTTTACCTTTTTCCCCATAGCAGCAAGAAAACTGTTTAAAGTATGGGTAAAAGCCGTATTTGCAATACCGCTGCGGCAGGAGTGGGACACTATGTCCTGCAGTGTCTGCGCCATGGCGAGAAACTGGTTCTGCAGTATCTGCCTGCTGTGCTGTCCTGCACGGCCGATAAGCTGCTGTGTTGATACCAGCTTTGCTGCCCCTTCAAAACTTTCCGCAAGTTTATCGGTTTTTCCGCACCGCGAAGCAAACAGAGGTTCAAAACTGAAATGCTCACCTTTTTTTGCTGCTTTTTCCAGCTCTGAAAACTGCTTCTGTGTACAGCTGTAATTTTCCTGCCAGCAGATATGGTTTTCCGCACATCTGCGGCATACCTCGCCTGCAACAATATCCTGCATTTCCGCAGGTACCGTATTTTTTGATATAAGGTCAGAAATATCCATTACGGTATGCCCGAGAAAGCGGAAAGCCCTCCCCAGTCTGTCCACATTTCCTATAAGTCTGTAATAATCATTTTCTCCTGTTGTGTCCCTGTCAGTATTCTTTTTTACAGGTTTGCTGTATTTTACCGCAACAAAACACACTGTGAGGGAAACCGAAACTGTGACTATTATAACAGAGCTGTTGAACCGTGGCATAAATACAATGGCGACAGCCAGAGCCGATGCAAAAGTTGCAAAATACCCTGCATTTCCTTTCTGCAGCAATACAAAAGCCGCAGTGGCTGTAAGCAAAAGACCGATAAAAATAAAAGAAAAATGCTTTTCATTACACAGCACAAATGCGGTCATCACCGCAGACAGCACCGACAGCAGCATATTGTTTTTTGTTCCGTAGAAAAAGCAGCAGCTCATAAGAAAGCACAAAGGGATATTTATCCCCCACACCTTTACTCCTGCAAGTGCCATTGACGCAACCGCAAGCGCTGCCGCACATTCTGCTGTCTGCACAGAAGTCAGCACCTCGCTGTTTTCCCTGAGATGTTCAACACCCGACTGCACCGCCCTGGGAACAAGAAAAAATGCCGCCAGTTCCAGCGCCATTACAGCCCAGTACACCGAAGAATATCCAAAGGAAAGCACATATCCCTTTACCGCAGCAAAGACTGCTGATGAAAAATATATAGAGTATCTGCTGTTCTGCATCAGCAGACAGTCGGCAATCAGGTATATGAAAACAAAGGACATATAGGGTATGTAAAAGCTGCCGGTAACAACAGTGGAGGCAAAGCAGAGCAGTGCCGACGATGCACAGATATATCTGCTTGTTCTTTCCCTGCACATAACCACAAAAATCAGTGGAAGCGATGCAAAATTAATATCACTGTACGCAGTCACAACCGATGCTGCACACAACAGTATTATATGTTTTTCAGGAATCTTCAGAACCCTGCCCTTTCCTGCCCTGTATATATTTCTTCCTTTCAGCTGTGTTCCTGTCATCATTTTACAGTCCTTTGCATATAATATATGTTATGGCAGATTATATAATCAAAGGCATAAAAAAACTGTCGAACCATATAATCCGACAGTTTTTGACTACTTTTTGTATAAAATTGTATAGTATTTACTGATTGTATTTTCTATACAATATATATGAGTACACTGTTGTTACTATAACTGTTCCCAGCACTGTAACCATCGTAACAACAAACATAACCTTTTCACCACAGAACAAGGCTGCAGCAAGGGTTACAACACCGGCAATTACAAACAGCACACCTCCCAGACGGTGTGTTTTGTTCCACACCCTTTCATCAGAAAGTGTCCACATTGTTTTGATGCCCAATGTAAAACTCTGCTTGCATTTTGGCAGATAGTTGCCTATAAAAATGAACAGCAATGCTATGCCTATTTCAGCAATTTTGCCTACGTTAAATCTGTGAGGATCATTTGCAGAAAGTATTGTTATTTCCATCATCACTGCAAGGAAAATTACAGTTACAAGGCGAAAATATGCGTAAAATCCGTCAACCTTTGCATAACTTTTTCCTTTTGGGTCAATTTTGGGCATAATAAAAAACAGTGGAATCATACCTGCATTTACAGCCCATAAAACCCAAAGTGTGCTTTTGCTGCTGTAGTCAACATTTCCGTTAAAACCCCAGTTGGTAACCACTTCTGCAGGCAATGACGGATAAACAGCAATAAGGTGAACAAGACTGGCAACCACCACCAGCACCGCAATAATATCCGTAAATTTAAATTTCATCTTTTTTATCCTCCATAAAACCTGCAACCCAGGTAAGTATATCCTCCATAACGGAGGTGTTGATTTCGTAATATACAAAGGTGCCCTTTTTGCTGTCGTCCACAAGACCTGCTTTTTTCAGTATTGACAGATGGTGTGAAAGTGTTGCACCTGTCATCTCAAAATGGTCGCCTATCTCCCCTGCGGAAAGAGGACCTTTTTTGAGCAGCTCCAGTATTTTTCTTCTTGTAGGATCCGACAATGCCTTTAAAGTGTCCTGAAGCATCTTATTTCTCCTTTACTGCTGAATGCTTAACAGCAATCTGCTGATATGAAAATCATCCGTATTTAGATGATTTTCTAAATACAGACTACCATGTATTTAGAAAGTTGTCAATATATATTTAGATATTATTCTAAATATATGCCAAATAAAAAGGCACCGGATATCCGATGCCTTTCAGGTTTATTCACTTAAGAATTATTCTTCGTCGTCGTGGTCGTGGCAGCAGCAGTCTTCATCGTCGCAGCATTCAACGCCGTCAAAGTCTACTTCAAAGCTTGTGCCGCAGTTTGGACAGCCACAGTCAGGGCTGAAGAGCATTTCTTCGTCCATGCATACAATTTCGCCGCATTTCGGACATGTGATTTCGTAGATACCGCCGTCGAAGAGGTCATCGTCGTCGTGGTCGTGGCCACAGCAGCATTCATCTTCGTCGTCCCAGTCTTCATCATCCCAGTCATCGTCGCAGTCGCAGCAGTCACATTCATCTTCATCTTCATCTTCCCAGAGGAAATCTTCGATATCTGTGAGGTCTTCATCGATAGCGTCAAGTTCTTCGTAAGCCTGGTCCATATCGCTTTCAAGTTCGGAAACAGCAGTTGTCACGTCATCAAGAAGATCAACGAGAGCAAGAAGAACTTTGCCTTCTTTTGTTGCGCCGTCAACGCCAAGACCTTCTGCAAGGCCTTTGATGTAAGCGAGTTTTTCTGTAAGTGTCATCATAGTATCCACTCTACCTTTCTTTGTTTAGTTAAATACGCAAGATATTATTTGTCGTAGGATTTAGCACGACCCATGTAGGAACCGTCTCTTGTGTCGATTTCGATAAGTTCGCCCTGTTCGATAAAGAGAGGAACTCTAACTTCTGCACCTGTTTCTACTGTAGCAGGTTTGAGTGTGTTTGTAGCTGTGTTGCCTTTGAAACCTGGTTCTGTTTCTGTGATTTCAAGAACAACAAAGTTTTCCGGTTCAACACCAAATACTTTACCGTTGTAGGAGAGAACTTTAACATTTGTGTTTTCTCTTACAAATTTGAAGTATTCGCCGTATTCTGCCATTGGGAGTGTGATCTGGTCGAATGTTTCTGTATCCATTACATAGTAAACTTCGCCGTCGTTGTACAGATACTGCATTTCTGCTCTGTCAACGCGTGCCGGGGAGAATTTAGCTGTTGGGTTGAAGCTTTCTTCTCTGATTGCGCCTGTGATAAGGTTTTTGTATTTTGTTCTAACGAAAGCAGCACCTTTACCTGGTTTTACGTGCTGGAATTCCACAATGATATGTGGCTGGCCGTTAATTTCAAATGTCAAACCGTTTCTGAAATCGCCTGCTGAAATCATAATATTACCTCCAAAAAGTTTTAAAACTTATTATAATTTTTAACATAATATGTGATTATATTATACCTATATAATTTTACATTAAATATTGCCATTTTTCAATAGCTATTTATATAAAATATAGCTATTTGTGAAAAAATACAGTGTAAGATACAAAAAATTCTATCTGACAAGACTTTTATAGTACCTTTTCATCTGTGCTGCATCCGGGCCCTGGGTGCCGTCCGATTCACAGATTATTGTAGGAGAAAGGTTTTTTTGGGCAATAATCTCCATAAGGGGCTCAAACTGCGGACCGTAGATATCATCTTCAAATGTAAGGTGGCGTTTCTCTCCCCCTGTTGTATATTCAATCTTTGAAAAATGGGAGTGGAAAATTTTTGTTCTGTCTGCACCTATGCGTTTTTCCATTGTTCCGATTATATTTTTATAGTCATCTATGGATTTTATGCTGCCCAGGTCCCTTGCGTTGAGATGACCGAAATCTATGCAGGGAACAATCCTTTCATCGACGCCGCAAAGGGTAAGCACCTCCTCCAGTGTGCCAAGCTGATTCACCTTGCCCATAGTTTCGGGACATACCGTTATATCGCCAAGGCCGTTTTCATCCAGTGCCTTCATAATCAGCTTCATTGTGTCAACTGCTTTTGCGAGAGCAGCCTCCCTTGAAAGTTTTGCGCAGGAGCCTGAGTGAAAAATCACCCTGCTTCCGCCCATAGCCTTTACCGCCTTTGCACTGTCCAGAATATAATTTATGCTGTTGAGGCGTTTTTCTTCCTCAAGACTTGACATAGAAATATAATACGGCGCGTGGAGGGACAGCGTAATGTTTTTCTCCCTGCAGGCAGCACCGAACTCTGATGCTGATTTTTCACTTATACGGACACCTCTGCCGCACTGATATTCAAATGCATCCAGCCCCATTTTTTCAAGATAGAGGGGTGCTTCTATCGTCTTTTTGAATCCCATCTGAGCAAAGTTATTATCCAGCCCTGCTGTACCGAATTTTACCATATTACAAAAACTCTCCATGTTCCTTTAAATATAAATCTATATACTGCTGTTCAAAACTGCGCTTCATATCAAAGCCTTTGCCTGTTTCGTGGTACAGGGGCAGCACCATTGCGGCTTTCATTCCGGATACATGAGCACCGAGAATATCAGTAAAAATCTGATCCCCCACCACAAGTGTATTCCTGAATGGAACTTTTGTTCTGAACCTTGCTCTTATAAACCCCCACGGCGTAGGCTTTGCGCTGAAGGTCACACAGGGCAACTTTACAATTTCCGCAAAAGGCTGCACCTTCTTTTTAAAGTTGTTTGATGTGATAAACAGTTTTATTCCGTTTTTATGCATAAGGTCAATCCATTCAGGGATGCCATCTGCCGCTTCCAGCTTTTTGTGGCGGCGCATGGTGCCGTCTGCATCCAGAAAGATACAGCGGATATCTCTCTCCCTTAAAAACTGAGGAGTTATATTGGTTGTTTTTTCAAAGATATAATCCGGCTTATACCATTTCAAAATCATAAAAACCTCTTGCAAAATTATTATTTAGTGATAAAATGCTTAAGATGTTTAAATTGTAGCATAAATTTTTCCGTCAAACAATCTGAACACGGTATTAATTCACATTATAAACACCAAAAGATAGTTAAATGGTAACACATATATGTTATTATATACCATATTTTCATTTTTTTGAAAGGAGCATAAATGTCTGACCTGTACTGTAAACCAAGCAAGGTTATGATGTTTTTCATCATATTATTCAGAATTATATTTACCGCAGCGGTATTTATGACAATAGCATTTATCTTTTACAATTCATCCCAGGTGGCGGAGGTTTCCAGCCAATACAGCCAGTATTTTACCGCACTTATAAACAAGGCACTGTCCTTTACACCCTTTGATATTGTTCTTTCAGAGTATCAGGTGCGTAAGCTGGCACATATTGCAGAATTTGCAATGCTGGGTTTTCTTCTTACCTTCTGTCTGCGTGTATATACAAAACGCCTTATCGCCTTCTGTGCATGGCCGCTGCTTTTCGGCCTGTTTATTGCAGTGTGCGATGAGTTTCTGCAGAGATTTGTTCCGGGACGCGGAAGTTCCATAAAAGATATTTTCATCGACTTTATAGGTGTATGCGGCGGCACAGGTGTGGCAATAGCCATTGTGTTTGCCCTTTCCTTCCTGTTCTGGATTTTCTGGGGCAGAAAGCGCAACAGACGCAGAAAAGCTGCTATGGCACAGGAAAAAGCCGAAATTGACCGTGCAAGGGCATTTCTTGCACAGCAGGATAAGCTGGAGGCTGAAAAAGCTGCTGAAGCAGAACAGCTTAAGGCTGTACTGAACAGCGATGCAGCCAGAATACTTTCCGAAAATTTAAAATAAAGTACTGCAAAATTAAAACTCTCCGTGAAAAATCGCGGAGAGTTTTTATTTTCAACAGATTATTATGCATTCTGCTTTTTGCCCATAACTGCATTAAGTACAAAACTGATAACCAGCATTGCTGCTGTTATGATAACCCAGCCGAAGCCAAGGTCATAAAGCGGCAGGGAACGGCATATTGTGCTGATAAAGCCAAGGGAAATGCCGATGCCGTCAACTGCATAGATTACGCTGATAACCGCTGTGCCGAGGATTGTAAGCGGATAGATAAATCTGTTGCCTTTGATAAAATTATCGCAGAGGCCGAGCACAATGAGCATAATGGAAACCGGATAGATTGCATTGAGCACCGGCACGGAAATGCTGAGGATTGTTGTAAGGCCCTGATTGCATATCACAAAGGAGAATATTGTGATACCAAGCACAAATTTGTTGTAGCTTATACCTTTGAACAGTGTTGAAAAATACTGTGAAATGGAGTTGATAAGACCTACACAGGTTGTAAGACAGGCAAGCGTGAAGATAGCCGCAAGAATGATTGCGCCGAATTCGCCAAAGAGCTGGTAAACAATCTGGCGGAGTGTCCATGCGCCGTTTTCCTGTATCGGATAGATACCGCTGGACTGCATACCCATAAATGTGAGCATAACATATACTGCGGTAAGGATTGTACCTGCTGCGATACCTGCTGCCACTGTGTGACCGATAATACCTTTTTTCTCTTTTATGCCGAGAGACTGAAGTGTGATGGATATTACAAGACCGAAGTTGAGAGCGGCTATTGTATCCATTGTCTGATAGCCTTCGCAGAAGCCTTTGAGGAATGCCGCAGACTGATATTCAGGCTGTGCCGGTGCAACTCCCATTGTTCCTTTTACCACAAAGCTGATAAAAAGAAATACTATAAGTGTAAGAAGGCTTGGTGTAAGGTAATGACCGATACGGTTTACAAGTTTGCTTGGGTTGAGTGCAAGCCAGGCAGCGATAAGAAAAAACACCAGTGAATAGATGAGCATAAACAGGCCAAAGGATGCGCCTTCAGGAAGATATGGCGCAACTGCCATTTCAAAAGGAACACTTGCTGCCCTTGGAATACCAAGACCCGGACCGATTGAAAGATAGATAAGCATTGTAAATACAATGGCAAATTTGCCGTTCACCCTTGCACCAAGCTTGTCCAGACCATCTGACTGTGCAACAACTATAACGCCAAGAACAGGCAGTACTACCGCTGTTATCAGAAATCCGATAAGTGCAGGCACTGTATTCTGTGCTGCATTCTGACCAAGGAACGGTGGAAATATAAGGTTGCCTGCGCCAAAAAACAAACTGAACAGCATAAAGCTGACTGTGAGCATCTGGCCTTTTGTAAGTTTCATATCAAATTTCTCCTGTATGTAAATAATACTTTTTATCGTTAATCATAATAACCTTTACACTATATCACAAAAAGTTTTTTATGTAAACAAAAATCAAAATTTTAACACCGTTCTTTTATGAATTTTAAGTGATTATGTGGTCTATTCCCTTGATTTGTACACATTTTAAAATGTATAATAAATAGTAATAGCAAATAATAGAATTATTATATAATCTTATTGTTTATATTCCCACGGCAAAGGAGGAGTTTCCCCTGAACTCAAAGCTAAAATCCAAAATTCATGAATCCTTGTCCGCTGTATTGCCAATTACAGGGATTGTACTGGTGCTGAGCATCTTTCTTGTACCTTTGGAGATAGGCACTGCTGTTATGTTTTTTGTAGGCGCTTTTCTTCTGATTGTAGGTATGGGCATGTTCCAGCTTGGCGCGGAAATATCTATGGAACCTATCGGTGAAGGCATAGGTGTTGAAGTTTCCAAATCCCGGAATCTGCTGCTTATGTGTCTTGTCAGCTTTGTTATGGGTATGATTATCACCATTGCCGAACCTGACCTGCAGGTTTTGTCAAACCAGGTGCCTGCTATACCGAATATAACGCTTATATTCACTGTTGCAATAGGCGTAGGCATTTTTCTTACCGTTGCAGTTCTGCGAATTGTTTACAGATTTGACCTTTCCAGATTGCTTATGGTGCTGTATGCCCTTGCAATTATAATATCATTTTTTATTCCTAAAGAATTTCTTGCAGTTGCATTTGACTCCGGCGGTGTTACAACAGGCCCTATCACCGTTCCGTTCATCATGGCAATGGGTATCGGTCTTTCCATGATCCGTGCCGACAAGGACGCCTCCAACGACAGTTTCGGTCTGGTTGCTCTTTCCAGTATAGGCCCTATCCTTGCAGTTATGCTGCTTGGTCTGTTCTACAAACCTGACAGCGCAGTTTACAGCGGCAGTGAAGTTGCCCAGGTAGGCACAACACAGGATGTTGCAAAGGCATTTGCTTCCCAGCTTCCACACTTTGTAAAAGAAGTGTTTATGGCACTTATTCCGATTTTTGTAATGTTTCTTGTGTTCCAGTTTCTAACCAAACGTTACCAGCGCACACAGCGTCTGCGTATTACCGTAGGTTTTGTTTATACATATATCGGCCTGGTGCTGTTCCTGTGCGGTGTAAATGTAGGTTTTGCTCCTGTAGGTACTATGATTGGCAAAAACCTTGCGGCAACAGGCCAGAAATGGCTGCTTGTGCCTATCGGTATGCTTATCGGTTACTTTATTGTCAAAGCAGAACCTGCAATACAGATTCTCAACCGTCAGGTGCAGAACATAACCAGCGGCACAATCTCCGCAAAAAGTATGAATATGTGTCTGTCCATCGGTGTATGTATCTCTGTCGGCCTTGCTATGCTGAGGGTTATAACAGGTATTCCTCTGCCATACATAATTATCCCGGGCTATATCATAGCCCTTGTAATGTCCCGCTTTGTTCCGCCTATCTTCATCGGTATTGCCTTTGACTCCGGCGGTGTAGCATCCGGTCCTATGACGGCAACATTCCTGCTGCCATTGTGTATCGGCGCCTGCGAAACAGTTGGCGGAAATATTATGACCGACGCTTTTGGCGTTGTAAGCCTTGTTGCACTGACCCCGCTTATCGCAATTCAGATAATGGGGCTTCAGTTCAAGTTCAAACTTAACAAGATGCAGAAAGACCTTGTGCGTGCAGAAGCAAGCTTTGGTCTTGATGACATTATTGAATTTTAGGAGGGTTAAAATATGAATAATAACGGATACCGTATTCTTGTAATGATTGCTGCTCCTAAATTTGCAGACAAGGCCACTGACCTTTTTGTGGAAAACAAGGTGCCGCTGCACTACACCATAAATGATGCAAAGGGCACTGCTCCAAGCGAAATGCTTGATATTCTGGGGGTTGGCAACCCTGACAAGCATATGCTGCTGAGTATTCTGCCAACACCATCTGCAAACAAAATGCTGAAAAACATCTACCGCAAACTGACATTCGGTGTTCCGGGCAGCGGTATTGCCTTTACAATACCAATCGACAGCGGCAGCGGCGTCATGGTACAGCTGCTGAAAGACCTTGAAGGCGGCGATTTTTCAAATTTTGAACGAAAGGACGATGATTCTATGTCTGAATATAAACATTCTCTTATTATTGCAGCCGTAAACAACGGCTACAGCGAAGAACTTATGAATGTGGCCCGTGCATACGGTGCAAGAGGCGGCACAGTTATCCACAGCCGTGCCATCGGCAATGAAAAGGCTGTAAGCTTCTGGGGTGTTACTCTCCACGAAGAAAAAGAAATTGTTATGATTATTACTGACCAGCGCAGCAAACTGCGCATTATGAAAGCTATCAGCGAAAACTGCGGTATGGAAAGCGATGCAAAAGGCCTTGTGCTCAGCCTGCCTATCGACAAGGTAATGGGGCTGAGCTTTACAAGTGACGAAGAAATTCTTGAAGGCTGAACTGCAGTATCCTGAAAAATTCTGTAATATATTTATACAATAAAAAGTACAAAATACCGCATCGGGAAATCCTGATGCGGTATTTTTCTGCAATACTGATTTACAGCTTTATAAATAACTATATGTTTTTTTCAAAGCAGCGGCAGTTTTCTGCCCCTGCAGGGCTGCCGTAATAGTCAATTTCCTTATATCCAAGGGAAAGATACAGATTTGCGGAATCCATTGTTGTGCGCGCAGTTTCAAGTATAAAATGCTTAAAACCTGCTTTTTCGGCATCTGCTTCCATTCCTTTTACAATCATGGATGCGGCACCTTTTCTTCTGTGCTGCGGAAGAACATAAATTCTCTTTATTTCCGCTGTGGTTTCGTCCACCTTTTTCCACGCGCCGCAGGCAACAGGTTCATCATCTTCATACACAACACAAAGGCCGTTCATATTGTGAGGCTTGTTAACCTCTGCATAACGCGCCTGAACAGGACCTACAATTTCAAAATAATATTCATCAAGTTTGTCTGCAAGCATAATAAAATCGGCACTGTCTTTATCTACAATTCTAAGTTCCATACTCCGTCTCCTGTATATTTTATTGAAACATATTTCTGATAATATCTTACCATACGGTATATACATACGCAAGTGCCGCAAAATTCAAAGGTGCACCGTCAGTTACGATGCACCTTTTGTTCAGTGATTATTCTGCAGTTTCTGCTTTCTTTGTTTTTCTTGTTCTTTTCGGCTTTTCTTCTGCAGGTTCTGCTGTTTCAGCTGCTTTTTTTGTTGTTCTTTTGCGCTTTGGCTTTTCTTCAGCTACAGCTTCTGCTTCTTTTTCAGCCTTTGTCTTTCTTGTGCGCTTTGGTTTTTCTTCGCTGTCAGCTGCTTTTTTTGCCGCTGTTTTTCTTGTGCGTTTTGGTTTTTCCTCAGCTTTTACTTCTGCAGGTTTGTCTTTGATTTCACCTTCTGCAAGCACAACAGCTGTACGCGCAGGCAGATAGAGTTCAATAACTTTCTGACCGTCAATTTCTTTAACAGGGTAGGTCATATGTGCAATCTGGCCGAAACCGCCGTATTTTTCATCATCGGAG
>JAFSCM010000029.1 GCA_017436765.1 Oscillospiraceae bacterium | reverse complement strand
ATTATGTCGGCTTCGCTTACAGCACATGCCTTGTCGGGAAAAGCCTGTGGCATACAGCCGCACAGCACCACCACAGCATCGGGATTGCGTTTTTTGGCACGGCGTATCCACTGTATGCTCTTTTTGTCGCCGCTTAAGGTTACGGTACAGCTGTTTACTATGTAAACATCGCTTATCTCTTTGTCTTCGGCAATTTCCCATCCGTGCTGGGAAAATATATTTATCATTGCAGCAGTTTCCTGCTGGTTAACCTTGCATCCAAGGGTGAAAAAACAAACTTTCATTCAATCGGTCCTTATTAAAATGATTTATAGTCTCCAACTGAATATTTTATCATAAAAGCCGATAAATCTCAACAAAATGCAGACAGTTAATATTTGGAGAACAAACCACATAAATATATCTTAAAAACGATAATAAATCAAGGTGGTAATTATGAAAAAAGGGATAGCTGTATTTTTGTCCGTATGCATAGCAGTTTCGGGTATAACCTGCTATGCGTCAGATGTTGAAGACGGGGAATATCTGCTTCAGGATATTCCTGTATGGTCGGATGGGGAAGAGATAAGCGAAGAATTCTACGGGCGTACAGAGGCGGTCTCGGCAGCGGCAATAGTAAATACCGACAGTTTTGTGGACAAAACAGCGGACCAGACAAATTTTGATGTGCCCTGCAAAGCGGCACTGCTTATGGACGAGGGTACAGGTCAGGTGCTTTACGCCAAAAATGCAAATGCCCCTCTGCCCATTGCGTCCATAACAAAGGTTATGACAATGCTGCTGGTGTTTGAGGCATTGGAAACAGGCAGAATTTCCCTTGAGGATACAGTGCCGATAACTGCCCACGCCTATTCCATGGGCGGCAGTCAGATATGGCTTGAACCGGGGGAAATATTCACCGTAGATGAGCTTTTAAAGGCGGTGGCGGTATCTTCCGCAAATGATGCTGCTGTGGCACTGGCAGAATTTGTGGGCGGCAGCGAAGGTGTGTTCTGTGATATGATGAACAAACGGGCAGAACAATTGGGAATGGAGAATACGCACTTTGTAAATGCCTGCGGCCTTGATGCTGACGGACACCTTTCCACTGCATACGATGTGGCGCTTATGAGCCGTGAACTGATGAAGCACGAAAAGGTTTTTGACTATACGACCATATGGATGGATTATCTGCGCAGCGGGCAGACGCAGCTGGTCAACACCAACAAGATGCTGCACAGCTACAGCGGCACCACAGGGCTTAAAACGGGCACAACAGGAAAGGCAGGAGTATGTATATCCGCAACTGCGAAAAGACAGGATATGTCACTTATTGCGGTGGTGCTTGGTTCAGCTTCGGGTACAGAGCGGTTTGACGCGGCAAAAAAACTGCTGGACTTCGGGTTTTCAAACTTTGAAAGCAAAGCTTTTCCTCAGCTGGAAAACTGTCCTGACTATATAGAAGTGCGCTATGGTGTACAGAAAAAGGCAGAAGTTTACTGCACGCTTCCGCAGCATCTGCTGTTTCTCAAAGGGCAGGCGAAAGAGCTGAAAAGCCGTATAACCCTGCCGGAATATATCGATGCACCAATGTCGGCGGGGACAAAAATAGGCAGCGTGGGGCTCTATTCCGCAGGACAGAAGATAAAGGAGTACGATATTATACTAAAGGAAAATCTGGAAAAGGTAACATTTAAAAAAGCGCTGGAAATTCTGGTAAAAACCTTGTCGGATATGAAGGAGAAAAGCAAAGTGTAACCATATACGCAACAGTTACAAACACCCCTTTTATTGTTGACAGTTTTTTGGCAATAATGTATACTGTATATATTATAAATTAAATAATTACGCGCATTATCAATTCAGACTTACAGAGGTAAAAAAATATGGCTGTAAAATTCCAGGACAAATATTTAAACGGTTTTGTAAAACCGGAAGAATTTGATCACGTAAGCAGAGAGGTTGAGTTGTGCCACGATATCCTTCACCAGAAATCCGGTGCGGGTAACGATTTTTTGGGCTGGCTCAATCTTCCTTTTGACTACGATAAAGAAGAATTTGCAAGAATCAAGAAAGCTGCAGAAAAAATCAGAAACGACAGTGAAGTTCTTGTTGTAATCGGTATCGGCGGTTCCTACCTTGGTGCAAGAGCAGCAATCGAATTCCTCGGTTCTCCATATTACAACAATCTTGACTCCAACAAACTCAAAATCTACTTTGTAGGCAACAACATTTCAGGTTCCTACCTCAACCAGATCCTTGCTCTGTGCAAAGACAAGGAAATGTCTGTAAATGTAATTTCCAAGTCCGGCACAACAACAGAAAGTGCAATTGCTTTCCGTGTGTTCAAGGAACTTATGGAAGAAAAATACGGCAAAGAAGGCGCTAAAGAACGCATTTATGCAACAACAGACAAAGCGCGCGGCACACTCAAAAACCTTTCCACAGCAGAAGGCTATGAAACATTTGTTATTCCTGACGATGTTGGCGGCCGTTTCTCCGTGCTTACAGCAGTAGGTCTTCTCCCGATAGCAGCAGCAGGCTATGACATCGACAAGCTTATGCTTGGCGCACAGAAAGCATGTACAGACTTTGCAGCTCCGGGTGCAGACAACGACTGTTACAGATATGCAGCAGCAAGAAATATCCTTTACCGCAAGGGCAAAACAACAGAGATTATGGCCTGTTATGAACCAAGCTGGCAGATGATGAACGAATGGTACAAACAGCTTTACGGCGAAAGCGAAGGCAAGGACCAGAAGGGTATCTTCCCTGCAAGCGTTATCTTCTCAACAGACCTTCACTCTATGGGTCAGTTTATCCAGGACGGCAACCGCAACCTGTTTGAAACTGTTGTTTCCTTTAAAAATGCAGGTGAAGACTACTTTGTAAAGGCTGACGAAAACAACTTTGACGGGCTCAACTTCCTTGCAGACCAGCCAATGAGCGAAATCAACAAAAAGGCAATGCAGGGCACAATCCTTGCACATGTTTCCGGCGGCGTTCCTAACATCGTTCTCGAAGCTGATGCAATGGATGAAGAAAACCTTGGTTACATAATCTATTTCTTTGAAAAAGCATGTGCAATCAGCGGTTATATGCTGGGTGTAAACCCATTCAACCAGCCTGGCGTTGAAGATTACAAGGTTAATATGTTTGCGCTTCTCGGCAAACCTGGCTATGAAGAACACAGAGAAGAACTTCTCAAAAAATTAGGTGAATAAGCGCTTAAAGCGTTAAATATAGGAGGATTCCAATTATGATTAAATTAATTGTTGGTAATAAAGGTACCGGTAAAACAAAAGTGATGGTTGACATGATCAATGCTAACCTCCCAGAAGTAAAAGGCAACATCGTATGCATTGAAAAAGGCATGCAGCTTACACACAACATCCCTACAAGCGTTCGTCTCATTGATGTTGACGAATACAAAATCAAAGGCTGCAAACGTTTCTACGGCTTCTTTGCAGGCGTATGCGCAAGCAACTATGACATCGAACAGATTTATGTAGACGGCATCCTCAAAGTTCTTGAACACGATATGGAAGACTTTGAAGAACTCGTTGAAAAAATTCTCCCACTCACAGAAGACAAAACTGTTGTATTTACAGTTTCCTGTGGTGAAGAAGAACTTCCGGAAGGTCTTAAAAAATACCTTTAATTTGGAATACATATCATAGCAAATAATGTGCAGCGGACCCGATATGAGTCTGCTGCACTGATTTATGTGGAAAATGTCCTTAAATACAGGGAAAAAAGTCTTGAAATATAGGCATTTTTTCCTTGACAAACTTGTCAAAGGTCTATATAATATTTAAGTGACCTAAAGAGGTGCTTTATGTTAGTTAATCTCAGCAAAGTCTTCCAGGGGGAAGAAAAAGATAAACAGCTGGTGCTGGAATTTGATTTCAGCAACGAAGATATAAGCTGTGACGCAACCTTCAGCGAACCGGTTAAGGCCGAACTTAATCTGCGCAAAGGTAACGGCGAAACATTTATAAAGCTCAACGTAAAGGCAACTGCTGTGTGCAGCTGCGCAAGATGTTTAAAGCTGTTTAGCAGAGAATTTGACTTCTCTCAGGATTTCGTTATAACACCGGACATCCTCACACAACCGGATCCCGAAATTCCTGTAAGCAGTGATAACACACTTGACGTAAAACAACTTGTTTATCAGGAACTGTCCCTTGAAATCCCGAATGCACTGGTGTGCAGGGAAGATTGTCAGGGATTGTGCCAGTACTGCGGCAGACCTAAAGAGGAAAACTGCGGCTGCGAAGATAAACAGATTGACCCAAGGTTATTAGTATTAAAACAATTATTACAAGACGATGATAATTAGAGGAGGTGCTAAAGCATGGCAGTACCAAAGAGAAAAGTTTCTAAAGCTAGAAGAGACAAAAGACGTTCCAATGTTTGGAAATTGACTGCACCATCTTTTGTTAAATGTGCACAGTGTGGTGAATTAACACTTCCACATAAAGTTTGCAAAAGCTGTGGTTACTACAAAGGCAAAGCTGTTATCAAAAAAGAAGCTTAATCCTTTAACGGCTTGATATTTTAACAGATTGAAAGGGCGGAACAGTGTTCTGCTCTTTTTTATTTTGTAAAAAAATGTATGTGAAAAAATTAATTAGCATATTTTTATGGAATTAATTGAAAAGATATGGTAAAATATTAAATTGACAAAATATGTGCTGCTAAAAGGAGGTTAAAATGGCTGTACAGATAAAAGGCGTGGCAGAAGGCTCTGTTGCCGTAAGATACGGCATCAAGGCAGGGGATACACTTGTAAAAATCAACGGCGAAGATATAAACGATATGCTGGACCTGCAGTTTTATCAGACGGGTACAGACCTTGAAATTCTTCTCATAACCGCACAGGGGGATGAAAAAACTGTTGAAATTACAGGCAAGGATGAATATGACCCTCTGGGCCTTGAGTTTGAAACCTACCTTATAGACAAACACCATCACTGTAAGAACAAATGTATGTTCTGCTTTATAGACCAGTTGCCGAAGGGTATGAGGGATTCCCTTTACTTCAAGGATGACGACGAAAGACTGTCCTTTTTGTTCGGTAACTATATTACCCTGACAAACCTTACTCAGAAAGAGATTGACCGCATCAAAAAGGTGCGCATCTCTCCAATCAACATTTCTGTGCACACAACAAACCCGGAACTCAGGGTTAAGATGATGAAGAACCCCGGCGCTGCAAATGTTATGGAGCATATGCGTGAGTTTGCTGAAGCAGATATAAAGATGAACTGTCAGATTGTTCTGTGCAAAAATGTAAATGACGGGGATGAACTGCGCCGTTCCATCCGTGATATACAGTCCCTTTATCCTGCAGTGCTGTCCGCATCTGTTGTGCCAATCGGTCTCACACGCTACCGCGACGGGCTGGAAAATGCAGAAGGCTTCAGCGGCGAAGAATGCAGAGAGGTTATCGCACTTGTAGAAGAAGAAACAGAAAAGTTCTTTAAAGAAAACGGAACAAGACTTGTGTATCTTTCCGACGAGTTCTATCTCAATGCAGGTATGGATATCCCTCAGGCTGAATACTACGAAGATTTCCCGCAGATAGAAAACGGTGTGGGCATGGTTAGAACCTTTATGGACAACTTTATGGATGATATGGATTATCATCCGCAGGCAAGGGAAGAAGTTGCGGTGGATATCGCAACGGGAGAAAGCTTTTATCCTGTTCTCTGCAAAATGGCAGATATGGCCATGGAAAAATACGGGGACAAGGTTAAAATATATATTCATAAAATCAAAAACGAATTTTTCGGAGGAAATGTTTCGGTTACAGGACTGCTTACAGGCACAGACCTTGTAAAACAGTTAAAGGGCAATCTCAAAACAGACAGACTCTGCCTGTGCAATGATGTGCTCAGCGACAACGCGGACATCTTCCTTGATGATATGACAGTGCCTCAGCTGGAAGAAGCTCTGGGCACAACTGCAGAATTTTACTCATGCGACGGCTACGACCTGCTGTCGGGAATTTTGAAAGAGGTGTAAAAGTATGGCAAAACCGATTATTGCAATCGTGGGCAGACCAAATGTTGGCAAATCCACACTTTTCAATAAGATTATCGGTCAGCGCATCAGCATTGTTGAGGATACCCCGGGCGTAACCCGCGACCGTATCTATGCTGAAGGCACATGGCTGGATAAAGAATTTTTGCTGGTTGATACAGGCGGTATCGAACCACGGGACAACGAAAGTGTTTTCAAGCACATCAGACAGCAGGCGCAGATTGCTATCGATACAGCACAGGTTATCCTGTTTGTTACAGATATCCGCACAGGCGTTACAGCAAACGACTACGAAGTTGCAACAATGCTTATGAAAAGCGGCAAACCTGTAGTTCTTGTTGTGAACAAATGCGACAACATCGGCAAGGTATCCGATGATATCTACGAGTTTTATTCACTTGGTCTTGGCGAACCGTTCCCTGTATCCTCTGTGCACGGTCACGGCACAGGTGATATCCTTGATGAATGTTTCAAATACATCAAGTATGAAGAAACAGAAGAAGACGAAGAAGATGACAGAATCAAGGTTGCTGTTATCGGCAGACCAAATGTAGGCAAATCCAGCCTTGTAAACCACATTATCGGTGAAGAAAGAATGATTGTCCGCAACGAAAGCGGCACAACCCGTGACGCTGTTGACAGTTATGTTGAAAACAAATACGGCAAATTTATCTTTACCGATACAGCAGGTATGCGCAAACGCGGCAATGTTGAAGACGGCGTTGAACGCTTCTCTGTTGTGCGTGCACTTGCAGCGGTTGAACGCAGCAATGTATGCGTTATCATGATTGACGGCACAGTCGGCTTTACAGAACAGGACTCCAAGGTGGCAGGTTTTGCACACGAACAGGGCAAGGCTTGTATCATTGCTGTAAACAAATGGGACGCTGTTGAAAAAGACGACAAGACAATGGATATTATGCGCAAAAAGCTGATGGAAGATTTCAGCTTTATGAGCTATGCACCAATCATCTTTATCTCTGCAAAAACAGGCCAGAGAATTGACAAGCTCTTTGAACTTATCAAATTTGTGGACAACCAGAACTCCTTCCGCACAACAACAGGTGTTCTCAACGATATTCTTGCCCGTGCCACACAGCGTGTTCAGCCGCCAAGTGATAAAGGCAAACGCCTCAAGATTTACTATATGACACAGATTTCCACAAGACCTCCTACATTTGTTGCCTTCTGCAACAAGCGCGAACTGTTCCACTTTTCCTACCAGAGATATCTGGAAAATCAGATAAGGGAAGTATTCGGTCTTGAAGGCACACCAATCAAATTCATTATCCGTGAAAGAGGTGACAGCTGATGCCGTTCTATATCAAGTGGATTATTATTGCTGTGGAAGCATACCTTCTCGGCTCTCTTTCCTTTTCCATTATAGTGAGTAAAGGCTTATATAAAAAAGATATCCGCACCTTCGGCAGCGGCAATGCAGGTATGACAAATATTCTGCGCACCTTCGGCAAAAAGGCTGCGGCGCTTACAATCACAGGGGATGTGCTCAAAGGCTCTGTTGCGGTGCTTATTGCAAGACTGCTGTTTGCCAGTGAACCTGTTATCCTTATGGAACGCTATGCCTTTACAATGTTCGGCAGGGAAATATTCTACTCCAACCAGCTTGTGATGGAAATAGGCCTTTATATTGCGGTTCTCGGCGCATTTCTCGGCCATATATTCCCGCTCTATTTCGGCTTTAAAGGCGGCAAAGGTGTAAGCGTTATTGCAGGTGCTATGATTGCTGTAACACCAATAACTCTGCTTATTGCACTGGGCCTGTTCTTTATTATCGTTTTCAGCACAAAGATTGTGTCCCTGGGCAGCATTATCGCACCGCCGACATACATTATCTGGACACTCTGTCAGGTGTATATCACACAGACTGTGTCAGTGCCTAACCTTATTGCAGCGGTGGTTTTCCCATCTGCGATTATCTGGTCTCACAGAACAAACATCAAACGCCTGCTGAATGGTACAGAATACAAGTTCGGTCAGAACAAGGATAAAAAACAATAAAATATTAAAGGCGCATCAGACCGATGCGCCTTTTGTTGTGCAGAAAATTTTGATGTGATATAATATAATCAATAAGATAAATTTGACTTTGCGGAGATAGATAAACTTTAACCAAAGGAGTGTTTTAATGAGGAAGTTCATAACTTTAATAGCCACTATGATGCTTTCGGCATCAATCGGACAGTGCGGTTGTGCAGATGACTGCAGAAAAACGATTACCTCAATTGAAACTATGACACTTACTTTGCAAGGAATGAGATTCTGTAATGTGTATGAAACCACAAACGAAGACGGGAAAACAGAACTCAGGCGTTTCAGAAAAGTATATTCAAACGGAGCAGATACGCTTGAGCTTGAGGCAAGTGCTGTTTGTGACAGTACAGATTTTATTGAACTTATGAATAGCTGCGGTGTAATCTGCTGGGACGGATTTCACGGCAAGCACCCGAAAAATGTGAATGACGGGATAATGTTTGACTTCAGGGCTACCGTAAATGACGGACAGGAAATATACGCTGATGGCTCTGAAAATTTCCCCAAAGGTTACCATGATTTTGTGCGTGAGCTCAATAAAATACTTACAGAGCATAAAGATGGCTGATTGATAAATTTGAATTTTGAAAATAGATAAATAAGAATTTGGAGGTGTGTTTCTGTGCATGAAATAATTTTAAGATTAACAGCAAAAGATGATAAAGATGCATTTGTCTTCGCTGATAAAATCATCTCCGAAAGTCAAGATACTGATGTATGGTATGAATATTTCAACACTTTTGCATCATTGCTTAATCATCCAAAGTCATATGTAAGAAATCGTGTATTGAATATTCTTGCAGTCAATGCACAATGGGACAAGGAAAATTATTTTGATTCGATTTT
>JAFSCM010000002.1 GCA_017436765.1 Oscillospiraceae bacterium | reverse complement strand
CCAAGAAGCAGAACGCCCATTGCAACTGCTGCTGCCTGGAACATATCAAGATTGATCTGTAACATTTCTGTCATAAGAGTTAACCTCCATAAAAATTTTTCTCTCTTTTTGTTGGTTATATGATAAACAGCGCCTTTCAAAAAAATACAAAAAAATACATCCAAAAATGCTGTTTTGTATAATAGTTCTTAAATCTGTCCTGCCATTTTATGCAAAATATACAATTTTTCTTACTTATTAAAGCTATATTAAACAAATAACCTTATAATAGTCTGAATTTTAAAGGTATTCTGTAGTTTTTTTCTGTATTTTATGCTAATATTCTGTATAAATAAAAATATATTTTTTCCTGATATATATTCATTCAGACCTCTGGTAAATCTGCATCCGATATGAAAAAATTTCTCAAAAACACAAACCCTAACTATATAGTGCTCATCATCGCAGCTGTGGTTGCCCTGTTCAGCCAGTTTTATTTTTCCGGCTTTGCAGGGGGCTTCCGCATCTCTGCGGCGGTTATCCTGCTGCCGCTGCTGATTATGACCATCGGCGAGGACATCTCCACCATAAAGATATGCACCGCCACAGCAGTTGCCATCTTTCTTTTCCGCTCTTTTCTTTATATACTTCAGGGCGGCACAACAGGCGATGCCTTTGCCCTTTATCTGCCGAATATGTGCTTTTACATCTCCTACGGCGTAATCTTTGCAATTCTCTGCCAGAACAAGCACACCATAACCTATTCAAAAATTTTCGGCGTCCTCTACTGCTGTGACTTTCTCTCCAATATCTTTGAAATATGCATAACCCCGTCCGCACTCAGCCAGGAAAATGTCATCAGAACCCTTTCTGTGCTGGCAGGCATCGCATTTGTGAGAACTCTGGTTACCTGGATTATACTTATAGGCGAAAAGCAGTACCGCACACTGCTGCAGAGGGAAGAACACGAAAAACGCTATCAGCGCCTGTTCCTTATGACCACAGGCCTTAAAAACGAAATCTATTTTATGAAGAAAAACTCGGAAGAGATAGAAAACGTTATGGGCACAGCATACAGGCTGTACGAAAACCTTTCCGCCACCGACCTTCCGCCCGAAATCAAAAAAATGTCCCTTGAGCTTGCAAAGGACGTGCACGAAATCAAAAAGGACTACATCCGCATCATAAAGGGCATAGAAAATGAAATAAGCGAAGAATATGATGAAAAACAGATGAAGTTTTCCGATATTCTCCACATTCTCTACGACACCACCCATCACCTGCTGGAAAGCAAAAATATGGAGGTTGTGCTGAACTTCAACTGTCAGGACGACTTTGTTACCGAAGACCACTACGAGCTGATGAATATCCTCAAAAACCTTGTTACCAACGCAATCGAAGCTATGGAAAGCGGGGAAAAAGGGGATACCGTATCCATTGAGCAGGCACTTGTGGAGGATGAATACATCTTTGTGGTAAAGGACAACGGCCCGGGCATTTCCAAACGGCATCTGCCAAACATCTTCAAGATGGGCTACTCCACCAAGTTTGACACCGCCACAGGCAACATCTACCGCGGCGTAGGACTGTGCGGCGTAAAGGCAACAATAGAAGAAACCTTCGGCGGAAGGATAGAGGTAAGCTCGGTTTTCGGCGACGGCACCGACTTTATTATTAAAATTCCCAAAAATGTTATCTCAGTAAATCCATAAAATAAAAACGACATCAGAATAACAAATTACAGTTACACATAAAAAGGAACACATTATGAGAATATATATAGTGGAAGACGATATTTCCGTTATCAACATTCTTGAAGACATTATAGAAAACTACGACCTTGGGGAAATCTGCGGCGACTGCGGCGGCGATGTGCCAAATGTAAGCGAAATTCTCCGCAGCCGTCCCGATGTGGTGCTGGTGGACTTTCTTATGCCTGTAATGGACGGGGCAGAGCTTGTCAGCCAGCTGCGCAAAGTCAACAGCAGCATAAAGTGCATTATGATAAGCCAGGTATCATCCAAAGACCTTATCGCAAAGGCATACTCCGCAGGCATAGATTTCTTTATCTCCAAACCGATAAATCTTATCGAGGTGCAGACAATACTTAAAAATGCGGCACAGCAGATTGAAAACGAAAAAATGCTGAACAGCATCCGCAATATGTTCTCAGCCCCAGTGCAGAGCGATGCACAGCCCGTTTCCCATGCGGAAAACGAGTATGCAAAAAAACTGCGCCTTATCCTTAACCGCGTGGGTATGTCGGGAGAAAAAGGCTGCGAGGATATAATAAAAATCTGTATGCACCTTAAGGAAAAGAAGATTGCTGTAAACAGCATAAGCGTGGGCCAGATGTGCGAGGCTATTACCGACAGCCCAAAAAGTATGGAACAGCGCATCCGCCGGGCAATAGCGTCGGGTATGAACAATGTTGCCCACATGGGCATAGAGGATTTTATGAACGACACCTTTATGGCCTTTTCCGCCACACTGTTCAGCTTTGAAGATGTAAGAACAGAGATGGACTTTATCCGCGGCAAAAGCAGCTATAACGGCAAGGTGAGCATTAAAAAATTTATCGACGGCCTGATGCTGGAAGCAGACAGATACTAATAAAAAACCTCCCTTGTGCAAAGGAGGTGTCATAAATCATTTTCTATTCAGTGCCTCCCTTGTGTAAAGGGAGGTGTCACGAAGTGACGGAGGGATTGACTTTGCAACCTATACATAACAAAGAAAATGTGGAAAAAACCAGATATCTAAGAAAAAATATGACAAAGGAAGAACGCCATTTATGGTATGATTTTCTTCGCAGTTATAATGTAAAATTTCTCCGTCAGAAACCTTTTGGCAACTATATTCTGGACTTTTATTGTGCAAAAGCAAAGCTTGTTATAGAAATTGACGGTTCACAGCATTTTGAAAAATCAAACATCATTTTATGACAAGCAAAGAACAGATTTTTTGAAGGAGTACGGACTTGAAATAATCAGAATACCAAATAACGAAATAAACAATAATTTCAGGGGTGTTTGTGACTATATAGATGTTAAGGTTAAAGAGTCTTTACAATCCCTCAGTCAGCTGCGCTGACAGCTCCCTTTACACAAGGGAGCCTTTGGCTTTACTGTCCCCGAACCCCCGTAAGTATCTTTATAATGTAATATATAAATATATAAAGCTATACAAAGACACAAAGCCGCACAAAAAAATATGTAAAAATAATATATATACATATATAAAAAGGAAGAGAATCTGCAATAAATTCTCTTCCTTTTTTGTTATATTATTATTTGATTATACAAACTGTATATTATTCAGCACTTTCTGCGGAGATTTCAGCGTTTTCTGCTTCATTTACAGCTTCTGCCTGTTCCGCTGTTTCCACAGTTTCTGCTTCTTCTTCGTCATCGCGCAGTGTTGCCGCAAAGGTTACAACCTTATCATCTTCGCCCAGACGCATAACCTTAACACCGCCTGCGTAACGGCTCTGGAGGGCGATGTCCTCGATATGTGTTCTGATGATGATACCGCTGTGGCTGATAAGGATTGCGTCAAGGTCCTTGTTTACAATTCTCACGCCGCAAACCTTGCCGTATTTTTCAGTTTCGTAGTTGCGCACGCCCTTGCCGCCTCTGGTCTGCAGACGGTATTCATCTGTGGAGCTTCTTCTGCCCTTGCCGTCTTCGGTAATTGTCAGCAGCTCGTCGCCTTCGCTGCATACGCCCATACCTACAACTTCGTCGCCTTCGCGCAGTTCAATGGCTTTAACGCCCCTTGCACTTCTGCCCACAAGACGCACATCTTCTTCGCTGAACTTGATTGCCACACCGTCTCTGGTTGCAACAATCAGCTCGTCGCTGCCGTTTGTAATTCTTGTCCAGGCAAGTGAGTCGCCTTCGTCAAGGCTTATGGCAATCAGACCGCTTCTGCGCACATTGCTGTAGGCAGAAAGCTCTGTTCTCTTGATGATACCGCCCTTTGTAACCATAACGAGATTAAGGTTCTCTTCCGGCTCACGAGGCATAGGGATAATTGTGGTGATTTTTTCATCAGGCTGCAGCTGGATAAGGTTAACAATATTGATACCCCTTGCTGTTCTGCTGCCTTCAGGCACTTCGTAACCTTTGAGACGGTATACACGGCCCATATCGGTAGCAAAGAGGATATAGTCGTGGGTGCCGCACATAAACAGTTCCTGCACAAAGTCTTCGTCACGGCGGGTCATACCGCTTATGCCGCGGCCGCCGCGTCTCTGTGCCTGATATGTGTTTTTAGGCTGACGCTTGATGTAGCCGAAGTTTGTATAGGTGAATACACATTCTTCTTCAGGGATAAGGTCTTCGATATCAACCTCACCGGAAATCTGCTGAATTTCCGTTCTTCTTTCATCGCCGTATTTGTCGCGGATTTCGATAACATCTTCCTTCACCTTGTCCAGCACCATCCGGTGACTTGCAAGGAATCTGTTGTAGTAGTCTATCTTTTCAGCCAGTTCTGCCAGCTCGTTTTCAATCTTTTCCCTTTCAAGGCCCTGCAGTCTGCGCAGCTGCATATTGAGAATTGCATTTGCCTGAACTTCGGAAAGACCAAAACGGTTCATCAGGTTTTCCTTTGCGTCATCATAGCTTTCGCGGATTATTTTGATAACCTCGTCTATGTTGTCGCAGGCAATCTTAAGACCTTCAAGAAGATGCTGTCTTTCCTGTGCCTTGCGCAGATCATATCTTGTTCTGCGGATAAGCACATCGCACTGGTGGTCAACATATTTTTCCAGTATTGTCTTCAGATCCATTACCTTTGGAATACCGTTGTCCAGTGCCAGCATATTTGCGCCCACAGTGTCCTGCAGTTCTGTAAGGGAATACAGGTGGTTGAGCACAACCTGCGGGTTAGCCTCTTTTTTAAGTTCAACAACCACGCGCATACCTTCGCGGTCAGATTCATCGCGCAGGTCGCTTATGCCTTCAAGGCGTTTTTCCTTTACAAGGTCGGCAATTCTTTCCACCATTTTGGACTTGTTCACCATATACGGAATTTCGGTGATTACAATGCGGAATCTGCCATTTCCGTGTTCTTCAATTTCAGCACGGCCGCGGAGGGTGATTTTGCCCTTGCCTGTTGCGTATGCGCTTCTGATACCGCTTCTGCCCATGATTATGCCGCCTGTAGGGAAGTCAGGGCCAGGGATAATCTCCATCAGTTCCGCATAGTCACATTCAGGGTTTTCGATAAGGTGGATAATGCCGTTGCACACTTCGGTAAGGTTGTGCGGCGGAATATTTGTAGCCATACCGACAGCGATACCGATACTGCCGTTTACCAGCAGGTTAGGTATGCGGCTTGGCAGCACAACAGGTTCCTGTTTTCTCTCGTCAAAGTTAGGCTGAAAGTCAACAGTTTCCTTGTCGATATCACGGAGCATTTCATCGGAAATGCGCTTCATTCTTGCTTCTGTGTAACGGTAGGCAGCAGGAGGGTCGCCGTCAACGGAACCAAAGTTGCCCTGACCGTCAATGAGAGGATATCGAAGTGAGAAATCCTGTGCAAGACGAACCATAGCATCGTAAACAGATGCGTCGCCGTGCGGGTGGTATGAACCCAGCACATCACCGACTGTGGTTGCAGATTTTCTGTACTCGTGGTCGGAGTCCAGATTGTTCTCGTACATTGTGTAGAGAATACGGCGGTGAACAGGCTTGAGCCCGTCACGGACATCCGGCAGAGCACGGCTTACAATAACCGACATTGAATAGTTGAGAAAGCTGTTGCGCATCTCCCTGTCAATATCAACATCAATATATTTTGTATTGTCATTCAATAACATATTTTTCTCCTTTTACAAGGGTGTTGCCCTTAAAAAAGTTTTTGTGCTTGGAAAAGATTTTATATACTGCCGCAGGCAGCGTGCAGCAAAGCTGCACTGACAATCAGCGGCCGCGTCAAAGGTCGGCCAATCCATAATTATGGCAAGGCTGCCGAATGGCATAGCCTGCCGTCATCTATGGGGGTGACAGAAAATTTGTAGAGCTGTGCGGAACAAATTTTCGTCAAGAGGGGGATAATCCCCCTATGAAAAAAGCCTTTGGCTTTT
>JAFSCM010000028.1 GCA_017436765.1 Oscillospiraceae bacterium | reverse complement strand
TTCAAGGTCCTTGCTGTCTTCCGCGACAGCCTTTATATGTTACCACAGATTTTCAACTTTGTCAACAACTTTTTTTGATTTTTATAAAAGTTTTTTAAAGTTTTTTCTGCGTCCTGACTCCCTGTTGGGGTGTCAGTGTTTTATATTATACACGGTTTTATTTTTTTTGCAAGTGTTTTTTTACAATTTTTTTATATTTGTTAATTTTATATAGTTTTTTATCTGTTGTATTGTCTTCTTTTACACAAAACAGTCAAAAAGCCTTTTATGATCAGGAAACTTATTTACTATGACACAAATTTTATTACCATCACAGCATTTATACCATTTTAAAAATGTTTTTTCCGGATTCTATCAAAGATTCATTTTTTATCTTTGTTGCATCAAATTTTACAAGCTTGAATACAAACTGCAATATATATCCGATAAAAAATACTGAAATTATTGTACCTATACCAACTTTGCCGCCACAGAGCCAGCCAACTGCAAGTGCAAAAAATTCTGTTGAGTTTCTTGCAATACCGACAGATACTCCTCTCTTGGCAAAAGCAATCATCAGACTGTCTCGCGGACCTGCGCCAAGCTGCGGCTGCATATACAGATATACACCTATCGCCCAGATGACAAATCCAACACCAAGCAGTACAAATCTTGCTGCATATATTCCTGTTGAAGGCAGCAGATTATGCTTCATAAAGAAATTCAGAAAACCACCGAACAGTATTGTGTCCAGAATTGTGGATATTCCTATTGGTTCTTTGAGCAGCAGTACAATTATTATAATAAAACCACAGGTAATCTGGGAAACAGTACCCATCATAATGTTGATACCGAAATGTCTCTGCAGCTGAATTGATACCCCCTGGTTAAAAACATCCCATGGTGCAAGCCCCAGGTCTGCGTATATTGTCATGCCTATTCCGTATGCGCTGAGCGCAAGACCTACTACCACCATCAGCACTCTTTTTATATATCCTTTAAATGATAAATCTTTCATCTTTCCGTTCTCCATATCAATAATACCTGATATTGTATCACAACAAATATTTTTTTCCAAGCAAAAAGGGCAGATAATCCTGCCCTTTATATATAAATATAATACTGATTATATAATCTCACATATTAATTATGTTTTTTTGAATATACCTGAAATATTCTTTGCTGTATCCAGCAGAGATTCGTTTTCTGCTTTTGCAAGGTCAAATTTAAAAACAGTAAACCAGAACTTAAGCAGATAACCCATAATAAATACTGCTATTACAGTACCTATGCCAACTGTACCGCCGCAAATCCAGCCAATCACAAACACAACTGCTTCAATTGCATTCTTTGCAATATTTACAGGCAGCCCCCGTTTTGAAAGCGCAGCCATAAGGCTGTCTCTCGGTCCTGCACCAAGTTCTGCAGCAAGATAAAAATAAACACCAAAGGACCATACCACAAAACCTGCAATCAGCAGTATAAATCTTAACGCAAAATTTTCGGGGTTAGGCACAAGGTTATTATCAGTGTAGAAATTAATGAATGAACCTACAATCATGATATCATAGATTGTGCCAAAGCCAATTTTTTCTCTGAGCACTACTACAAGCACCAGAACCACCCAGCCAATCCAGCGGGTAAGCGTACCAAGAGTATATGTATTCCCTGTTATCTCTGAAAGTTTAAATGCCAGCCCCTGTGCAAAAACATCCCACGGACTAATACCCAGCTGACTGTTTACAGTCATGCAGATACCATAAGAAGCGATCAGCAGGCCTGCCGTAAGCATAATGAAACGCTTGATGTAACCTTTAGCCGAAGTTTTTGACGGATTCATTAGATTCACCTCTATACTTTTATGAAAACATTGTACCATAGTCTAATGCTTATATCAATAAAATGGTGTGAAATCATAAATTTCACACCGTTTATTTTATGCTTTCATCAACAGTTTTTTAATATTTTTTGCTGTGTCAAAAACAGATTCGTTTTTAACTGTGGTAACATCAAAACTGAACACTCTGAACCAGAATTCTATTATATACCCCATAGCAAAAACAGCAACCACTGTGCCGATGCCGATTGTACCGCCAAGAACCCAGCCTATTACAAACACAACCGCCTCAATTGAGTTTTTTGCAACTGCAACAGGAATCTTACGCTTTGCAAAAATAACAAAGAGGGCATCCTTTGGTCCCGCACCGAGAGCCGGTTTCATATAAATATAAATACCAAGCCCCCAGATAATATAACCGATAAGCATAAATATAAATCTCACCGCAAATGTTTCAGGATAAGGCAGCAGATTGTGCTTAAGGAAAAAGTTCAGTGCACCGCCGAAAATACAGGTGTCTATAATTGTTGCAACACCGATTTTTTCTTTGAGGGCAATATCCACCAGAATAACCAGAGCTGCAGTAATCTGGGTTATTGTACCCATCATAATCTGTCTGCCTGTAAGCTTTGAAAGCTGAAGGGCAACACCCTGGCTGAAAACATCCCACGGACTTACACCAAGTTCTGCCGTAACGGTAAGACCAACACCGTATGCTGCAAACACCAGACCAAATGTTACTATAAAAATGCGTTTTGCATAGCCTTTAAACGAAATATCCCGCATGACAAAACCTCTCCTGAACATACTTTTGTATCTGAGGTCATTGTACCACAGTCTATTTTCATTTACAATAATTTTTCCTGAATTGAATCAATTAACCTTTCTTATTATTCCATAAATCTCTTGCGCATTTTCTGTATGATTTTTCTCTCCTGCCTTGAAATCTGCACCTGGGTCTTTCCAAGCATCTGTGCAGTGACAGACTGGGTTTTGTTCTGAAAGAAGCGCAGATATATAATCTGTTTTTCTTCCCTGTCCAGATCAGATATTGCATATTTCAGTCCCATCATATTTGCCATATTTTCCTCATCGCTTTCAACCGGTATATCAAATTCGCTGTTGGTATCCTCCTCTTCAAAAATGGCCGTAAGGGACATAGGCGGTGTTGATACATTTATAGCCTGTGCCACATCTTCTGACGAAACACCTATATAATCTGCTATTTCCTTAACTGTGGGTTCCTGACCCAGCTGTTTCTGGAGTATCTCCCGTGTGTAGCTGACTTTAAGTGAAAGTTCTTTTATACTGCGCGTCACCTTAAGCATACCGCCGTCCCGGAACAGCTTTTTTATCTCACCCAGTATAACAGGTACCGCATAGGTGGAAAACTGTACTCCCCGTGATGAATCAAAGGCATCATAGGCTTTTATAAGTCCCACGCATCCTGCTGCAAACATCTCTTCATACTCTATGCCCTTTCCTTTGAACCTCTTTGCACAGGCGTGCACAAGCCCCATATTGTTTTTTATAAATTCTTCCCGCTGTGTTTTAAGCTGTAATGACATTCTGATCCCTCGGCTTTATCTTTTTTGTCATAACAACCCTTGTGCCTTTTCCCAAAGCTGATTTCACCTTTACACTGTCCATAAAAGACTGCATCACCGCAAAACCTATACCTGCCCGCTCACCGGCTGTATCGGTGGTAAACAAAGGCTGCATGGCACGGTTTACATCCTCTATGCCAACACCTTTGTCTGCAATTTTTATCTTTACGGTATTGTCTGTTATTGTGGCTGTTATGTAGATTATCCCGAAGGTATCGCGGTATCCGTGGACAATGCAGTTTGTCACCGCCTCGCTTACCGCGGTTTTTATATCATTTATCTGTTCTACTGTTGGGTCAAGCTGTGCACAGAATGCTGCAACCGCACTTCTTGCAAAACCTTCATTTACAGATTTTGATGGGAAATTAAGTTTTATAAAATTCTGTGATTTCATTATATTCTCCTAATTTATAATTTCTTTTATTGTTTTTATCCCCGCAAGGTTCAGCACCTTCTGTGTCTGACTGTTAAGCCCCTGCACATAAAGGCTTGTCCCGCAGTTCTGACAGAATCTGTACCTTGCAAGAATAAGCCCGATGCCCGATGAATCCATAAAGGTAACCTTTTCAAAATTCATTACCGCTGTACGCGGAGATACCTTTAAAATCTGTGCATCTATTATATCCTTTATGGAAAATGCACTGTGATGGTCAATTTCCCCTGATATATATATCTTCAGCTGACTGTTTTTAACTTCAAATTCCACATTTGCCAATACTATCACCTCTTCTGCTGTAAATAAAAAAGACATATCCTGCAGATAATGATACAGGATATGCCCTAAAAAATATGTCGTATTAAGTTGTGTTTCTAAAGTTTTTCCAGAATTATTTTTCTGGCATCACTGGCAAGATACAAAGAGCCGAAAACAAGCAGATTTTCACCGTTGGCAATTGATGCTTCTATAGCTTTTTCCAGGCTTTCCGCAGGCTGACTGTCAGCAATATATTCTTTTGCCATATCGGCAAGCTGTGATTTTGGAATTGCACGGGAACCGAAAATATCCACTGTGTACAGTTTATCTATAAACGGTGACACCGCTTCGATAAGCTTTTCAGGCTGTTTGTCTGAAAGAGACGCCCACACTGCTGTGAGATTTTTTACCCCGTTTGTTTCAAGCACATTTTTAAGTGCTGTCACACCGTCAATGTTATGTCCGCCGTCAAGGATAACCAGCGGATTTTTTCTGAAAATTTCTATCCTTGCAGGAAATTCTGTTTCTTCTATACCTTTGATTATATCATCATCGCTTATTTTATATTTTCCGCTGCCGAGTGCTTTTGCAGCCTCGATAACCACCGATGTATTATAGCTCTGATGCTTTCCTGCAAAACTCTGGGTTATAACAAGGTCTTTGTATGTCATAACATCGCAGAACTGCCCTTTGTGTTCAACAGAAATCTGTGCAATATCAGGAAGTATAAGGTTTGCGTTCTGTTTTTCTGCTTCTGATTTTATAACTGACAGTGCCGCTGCATCCATGGCCGGATAAGCAATTACTGTCTGGTTTGGTTTAATAATACCCGCTTTCTGATATGCAATTTCTTCAATTGTTTCGCCAAGCATATCGGTATGATCAAAGCTGATGTTCATAATACAGGACAAAAGACTGCTGCTGATTACATTGGTAGAGTCTTCCCTGCCGCCGATGCCGACTTCAAGACAGATGATATCGCAGTTTTCCTGTGCAAAGTAACAGAATGCAATTGCTGTTACAATCTCAAACTCAACCAGCTTAAGCTGGTGTTTTTCCCATATATATTCCTGTTTTGCTTTTACAAATTCTGTTATCCGTGCAAGATTTTCCTCGCTGATAAACTCACCGTTTATTGTAAAGCGTTCACGGAAGTCAATGACAAAGGGTGAAATATTCAGACCTGTTTTATACCCTGCCCTGCACAGTATATTACTGAGCATTTTTGCACAGCTGCCTTTGCCGTTGGTGCCTGCGATATGGACAATATTCAATTTGTCCTGAGGATTGCCCAGTTCGCCCAGCAGCAGGCGCATAGCACGGCGATTGTCGGTATTTTTCATTCTGGGACGGGAATGTATATATTCCAGTGCTTCATTATATGTCATAATGCACCTCTTAAATAAAAATATAACCGCGGAAATATTTCCACGGTTATATATTAACATATTAGCCAAGTGCTGCCAAGCTTTCGAGAATTTTTTCTTTTTTGCTGAGTGCAGCTGCAAGTTTTGCTTTTTCTGTTTCAACAAGTTTTTCCGGTGCTTTTGCCATAAAGCCAGGATTGTTCAGCTTGCCGCTGATAATCTGAATATCCTTTTCAACACCTGCCAGTTCTTTGTTGAGACGTGCTGTTTCTTTTTCCTTGTCAACAAGGTCACCTGTAGGGATAAAACCGCGTGCGCCTTCAACAACAACCTGAGAGTATGCTTTTGCATCACCTTCAAAAGTTTCAACCAGCTGAACTTCCTTTGCAAATGCAAATTTTTCCACAAAGTAGATACCCTGTTCAAAGTCTGCAATATGTGGTGTTTCGATGATAAGCAGAGTTTTGTTGGATGGGTGTGCCTGCATCTGTGCGCGGAGTGCACGGATTGATTTTGCAAGTTCGAGAATTCTTGTAAGGGATTTTTCTTCTCTTTCAAATACAAGTTCTTCCTTCCACTGCGGCCACTGACAGAGCATAATTGTTTCTTCTGCATTTGGCAGTGCAAGGTAGATTTCTTCTGTGATGAACGGCATAAACGGATGGAGAAGTTTGAGAGCTTCTTTCATTACATATACCAGCACTCTTCTTGCATTGTCCTTAACTTCTTTATCTTCGCTGTTGAGACGGAGTTTAACAATTTCAATATATTTGTCGCAGATGCAGTCCCAGATAAAGTCATTTGCTTTCTGTGCTGCAAGGCCGAGGTCGTAGCTTTCGATATTTTCAGTTGCGGATTTGATTACACTGTTGAGTGTGGAAAGAATCCATTTGTCTTCCAGTTCAAGTTTTTCAGGCAGACCGTCTGCCAGTTCGCCGTCAAGGTTCATCTGGATAAAGCGTGCTGCGTTCCAGAGCTTGTTGTTGAAGTTACGGGAAGCTTTTACCTTTTCATCAGAATAGCGTGTATCGTTACCTGCAGAAGAACCTGTTGCAAGTGTATAACGGAGTGCGTCTGCACCGTACTGGTCGATAACTTCCAGCGGGTCGATACCGTTGCCGAGAGATTTGGACATTTTTCTGCCCTGTTCGTCACGAACGATACCGTGGATGAATACTGTATCGAATGGAACCTGACCCATATGTTCGATACCGGAGAAAATCATACGGGAAACCCAGAAGAAGATGATATCGTAACCTGTAACAAGTGTGTTTGTAGGATAGAAATATTTAAGGTCTGCGCTGTCTTCGTTTGGCCAGCCAAGTGTGGAGAACGGCCAGAGAGCAGAAGAGAACCATGTATCCAGTGTGTCTTCGTCCTGTACAAGGTGTGTGCAGCCGCATTTTGGACAAACTGTCGGTGTTTCTTTTGCTACGATAACTTCGCCGCATTCCTGACAGTACCATGCAGGAATTCTGTGGCCCCACCACAGCTGACGGGAGATACACCAGTCTTTGATGTTTTCCATCCAGTGGAAGAAGATTTTGTCAAAGCGTTCAGGAACAAACTTTGTTTCACCGCCGCGTACTGCTGCAATTGCAGGTTTTGCAAGAGGTTCCATCTTTACAAACCACTGTTTTGAAATCATTGGTTCAATTGTTGTATGGCAGCGGTAGCAGGAACCAACATTGTGACCGTAATCTTCAATTTTTACAAGATAACCCTGTTCTTCCAGATCTGCAACGATAGCTTTTCTTGCTTCGTAACGGTCCATACCTGCATATTTGCCTGTGTCTGCACACATATGTGCATCAAGTTCCATAACTTTAATAACAGGAAGATTGTGTCTTACACCCATTTCAAAGTCGTTAGGGTCGTGTGCCGGTGTAACTTTTACAGCACCTGTGCCGAATTCTTTTTCAACATAGCTGTCTTCAAAGATTGGGATTTCGCGGCCTGTGAGCGGCAGAACAACCATTTTGCCAACAAGATGTTTATATCTTTCATCATCAACGCCTACTGCAACGCCTGTATCGCCAAGCATTGTTTCAGGTCTTGTTGTTGCAACAACAATGTATTCATCGCTGTCTTTGATTGGATATTTGATGTGCCAGAGGTGGCCTGCCTGTTCTTCAAATTCAACTTCCGCATCGGAAATTGAAGTCATACAGTGTGGGCACCAGTTAACAATTCTTTCGCCCTGATAGATAAGGCCTTTGTTGTAA
>JAFSCM010000027.1 GCA_017436765.1 Oscillospiraceae bacterium | reverse complement strand
TGACCTGTTCTGCTGTATATGTTTCGTTTTTTCCGCAGGCAGTTAAATTAAAAAGCATAACTGTCGCCAAAAGTAATGATAAAACTTTTTTCATATTAACCTCCTGTAAAAACTCCGTGATTTATTCAAATCCGAAAAATTTATCTTCAAGTATTGCAAGAGTACCTTTCTGATTCTGTTCCAGTTCAGGGTACAGCTCCTGCGGTATTTCATATTTAACAGTTTCTCCAAGCTGTGTCACAAACTCTGCCATATACACTATTCTGTGTTCCGAAGATGTTTTTGTGCCACGCTTTTCCATGTAACTCCATTTGGAAACCACAGTTGCTTCTGTATACCGCGGCTGCGGATAGCTTTCAGGCTCTGTATATGAACCATGGAAAAACTTATATATGCTTTTTGCCACCATAAACATAAACAGTATTACTACTGCTGTTAAAACAACTGCAAAGGCTGTTCCCAAAGTGCCTGTTATTCTTATCATAAAAATCTCCCTGAGTATGTATCTTATGTCAAAGCAAAAGCTACATACCGTCCTGTGCTGTTGTACTTGGGGTAAAACTGTCATTACTGTAGTCTCCCGCTTTCTGCCAGTTGAGCAGACCTATAAGCGGGTAGGTAGAAGAAGTTGCAGGATTGTAGGTACAGTTGTTGTATACTGTGTTTTCATCAGTATTTGCCACAAATGAACCTACAAATTTTGCATTGCCCTCAAGATAAACCGGAGTGCTGAGATGACAGTTTTCAAAAACTGTATCAGAAACATTTGACACAAAGCCTGCTATCTGCCCGATGTAGTCATAGCTTGGCATACTTGCATATTCCCTGCCCGTTACACTGCCGTATGAAGAACAGCTGATAACTTTTACTGGCACTTCCTTGTACCTATAGTCAACAAAGCTGCCTGTTATAAAACCTGCAACATTCCACAGTCCGTACAGCTCCACATCTGCTGAGCAGTTTCGGATTATAGTTGTGTTTTTACCCTCTGCACCGTATGCAAAGCCGCCTGCACCGCTGCCGCCTGCTTCGATTCTGCCCTGTGTATAGCAGTTTTCAACCACGCCGCTTACACCACAGGCAAAACCCGCTGACTCAACGCCATAGGTTGATGGACTGATTCTTATATTGATATTTTCAATATTCAGATTTTTTACTGTGCCGTATTCTGAGATTATGGCAAATGGTGCAAGCTTGTTCAGTTTGTGATTCATATTGTCATAATCAAAAGTAATATTTTTTATTGTGTATCCTCTGCCGTCAAAGACGGAGCAGAAGCCGTCCACTGTTATATCCCTGTCATCATTGCTTTCGGCAGTATTGCGCCCTATTGGCTTAAAGTCCACACCTTCCATATCAATATCATTGGTGAGGATATATGTATAGTTGCGGTACTGGTTGCCGTTCACAGCATAGTCCTCGGACATTTCTGCCAGTTCCTGCGGGGTGGAAATGTACACAATCTTTTCCTCTCCACCACGGATATCGGCAACACCTTTTACCGTTTTTATTTTCCAGAATGTGTCCCCTGCTGTCAGCAGGCTGTCCAGTATATCGGGTACATTTTTTACGGTATAAGGTACAAGAGTATAATCCACATAACCTATAACCTCGTTATTGTGTCTTCTCTCAAAAGAATAGATTACATCCCCGTTTGCAGAGTTGATTTTGCCGACAGACACAAGGCTTGTGCCATAAGGCATTGAGTAAGGGTTGTGGTCATAGGTATTGAAAATCTGCACAGTGTTGCGGTACACATCATCATCCACCACTTCATGTGCTGTTTCAAAAAAAGTATTCAACAACGCCGGATAATCACCATCCATAATCACATAGGCTTCGTCAAGGTCATAAGGCACCTTGTTTTTGCTGAGATACGCAAAGATGTACGGATTAATCTTGTAGTACATAGCGCTGTCACGGTTGCTGAGCACTTCGTTAAACTCGTGCATGTCGTAGTTTTTGCCCTCACTGCAGTTTTCGTACAGCTTTATAAGTTCTATTGCAGCGGTGTCTTCGGGACCGATTTCCACCAGAGTTTCCACAAGCGGTGTATCTGCCTGTTGCATATTGACAGATATAAACAAACCGCCTGCAACAGACAGCAGGGTAATAAAGCACAGTGCAGCAATACCGCTGCGCTTTTTATTTTTCGCAAATATATTTTTAAGTCTCTGTGTAATGGTTTTCTTGTCATTGCTGAAGGATGTGGAATAGAGCAATTCCTCTTTTTTCTTTGCCGCAAATTTAAGTATACTTTCGCCGTAGAGCGCCTTGCCCTTTTCGTTCATTGATTTGTATACTGTTTCATCGCAGGTATACTCTATATCCTCCATCGCCATACTGTTCATCAGCCACACAAACGGGTTGTACCAGTAAATGCAGGTTACAACAAAAAGCATAAGTTTCAGTGCTATATCACAGCGCTTATAGTGGACAAGCTCGTGATAGAGAGCAATCTGCAGATATATATCATCTGTGCTATTCTCCGGAACAACTATTGTAGGGGAAAATATTCCTGACAGAACAGGGGTCGTGACCATTGGTGAGCAGTATACATCTATATCTGCGTCTATATTAAGTTTGGCTTTGCTGTCTGACAAGTCCACAGCAAATGGGCTGCAGCTGCGTCTGAGTACCGATGCCGCAATAAAATATCCCCCCAGGCGCACGGCAAACAGCAGGCAGCTGCCGCACACCCATACAAACAAAAGAACATCTCCCTCTTTGATGCTGCTGCGGGTCATAAAGTCATCTATAAATCCGAAAATATTTTGTTTGTAAATGCTGTTCTCATTTTTGATAACTACATTTTCATTTTTATCTGTGCTGTTTTGCGGAACTGCCGATGGGTTACTTTCCTCTACTGCATTTCCTGCGTTTTCTGTGCCGATTATATCTGCACCAACATACTGTTCTGCATCTGCATAATTCTGTTCAGACTCAATATCATCCGACACATAAGGGTTTTCCTCACCGATATCCTGTTTTACCCTCTCATACACTACAGGATTTGGTACAGTGACTGACACAGGTGCTGTAAAATTTGGTATGGAAATATCGAAAGGCACCAACAGACGGATGGTTATAACCACCCAGACCCAGTACTGCCATTTTGCAGTATATCGCTTGTTCAGTATTCCACGCAGCAGTATCAGAATCATAATGATTACCGATACGGGAATACTGTTTTCAAACATATTCAAAAGGATATTTGCCATGGTTATTCTCCTTTTTTAAGGCTGTCCAAGAGATTGTGCAAATCCGCAATGTCATCATCAGACAAAGGGTTTGACTGCGAGAATGACACAAGAAACTGATTTAAGGAGTTGT
>JAFSCM010000026.1 GCA_017436765.1 Oscillospiraceae bacterium | reverse complement strand
TGGACAACCCCTTTAAAATATAGTATGATATATATGTTGAATTATGTCCATTAAACCGGAGGAATTATATATATGAAACTTGGTATTGTGGGTCTGCCAAATGTTGGCAAAAGTACCCTTTTTAACGCAATTACAAATGCTGGTGCAGCCAGCGCAAACTTTCCTTTCTGCACAATCGAGCCTAATGTTGGCGTTGTTGCTGTGCCTGACGAAAGACTGGACAAGCTGGCAGAAATGTACAACCCTAAAAAATACACACCTGCTATCATCGAGTTCGTTGACATTGCAGGTCTTGTAAAAGGCGCAAGCCACGGTGAAGGTCTGGGCAACAAGTTCCTCAGCCACATCCGTGAAGTTGATGCTATCATCCATATGGTGCGCTGCTTTGACTCAACAGATATTATCCATGTTGAAGGCAGCGTTGACCCTATCCGCGATATTGAAACAATCGACCTTGAGCTTGTTCTCTCTGACCTTGAAATTGTTGAAAGACGCATTGACAGAACAAAGAAGGCTATGAAGGGCGACAAAAAGCTGGGTGACTGTCTTGAAATGCTGGAAAGACTGGCTGAATGGCTGGGCGAAGGCAAAAATGCCCGCGGCTTTGAACTTTTGAGCGACAACGAAAAGGAATGGTTCTACGAAATGCCTCTCCTTTCCGCAAAACCTGTTATCTATGCCTGCAACCTCAGCGAAGAAGATGTTATGGACGGCATTGAAAACAACACATACTATCCGCTGGTTGCTGAAAAGGCAAAGGCTGACAAGAGCGGCTGTATGCCAATCTGCGCAAAAATCGAAGAAGATGTTGCGGATATGGACAAGGATGAAAAGAGAGAGTTTCTTGCAGAGTTCGGTCTTACAACAAGCGGCCTTGACAACCTTATCAAGGAAAGCTACGCTCTCCTTGGTCTTATCAGCTACCTGACAGCAGGTCCTGAAGAAGTGCGCGCATGGACAATCACAAAAGGCACAAAAGCACCACAGGCTGCAGGTAAAATTCACTCTGACTTTGAACGCGGCTTTATCCGTGCTGAAATTATCGCTTACGACGACCTTATGGCCTGCGGCACAATGGTTGCTGCAAAGGAAAAAGGCCTTGTGCGCAGCGAAGGCAAGGAATATGTTATGAAGGACGGCGACGTTACACTGTTCCGCTTCAATGTATAATTGCTGAGTAAAAATCTATAAAGGAGATAATCCCCAAAAGATTATCTCCTTTATTATTAAATGTATATATTATAAACAGGACTGCCCGCATCTGCCTTTGTAAAAACACAAAAGGTAACGGCACGGGTGCTGTTCCACAGAGAGAAGTATTATGTTATATCTTATAATCGGTATTCTTTTCAGCAGTATGCTTTCCATTCTGCTGCGCATAAGCGAAAAATATGTAAAGGGCGACACTGCAACCCTTGCGATGAACTATGTGTGCTGCACCCTTGTCGCTTTCCTGGACGCAGGCACATTCAGGGTGTTCAGCCCTCATCCCGGCCTTGATATTGCCCTTATACTTGGCATTATCGGCGGCTTTGCCTACCTTGGCAGCTTTCTGCTGCTGCAGTACAACATAAAAACCAACGGCGTTGTGCTGCCTGCAACCTTTATGAAGCTTGGCCTGCTGGTGCCTACAATATCCTCTGTTATCATATTCCGTGAAAGGCCGGATATTCTGCAGATTATCGGCTTCTGCCTTGCCATAGCCGCAATTATCCTTATCAACAGCGGCAAAAAGGGCGAAGGTGCAAGACAGCTGAAAATAGGCCTGCTTGTTGCCCTGCTTATCCTTGCAGGCGTCGGCGATGTTATGAGCAAGTTCCACGAGGAATGGGGCAGCGCTGACCTTACCGAAGCCTTTCTGTTCTACATATTCCTTACCGCCTGCATACTCTGCCTTGGGGTTACTGCCTTCAAGAAACAGAAAATCGGCCTGTGGGAAATCTTCTTCGGCCTTATTATCGGCATACCCAACTACTACTCCAGCAAGTTTGTGCTTATCGCGCTGAAAACCCTGCCTGCCGTTGTGGTGTTCCCTACCTTCAGCGTAGGCTGCATTGTGGTGGTTACCCTTGCAGGTCTGCTGCTGTTTAAAGAAAAGCTGACAAAGCGTCAGGGCACAGCACTGGGTATGATTATGATTGCACTGGCAATGCTGAATATGTAATTTTTTCAGAACAAACAAAACCGTGAGAGTTTATTATCACCTCTCACGGTTTTATATTTATATCGTATATTTTTCAATATTCTTTTACTTCAATTTTCATAAAACTTTCAAAAAATGCTTTCAGTTCTTCCACAGGATATTCGCTGGCTGCAAAGAAGCTTATGCCGTCCTCTTTCCACCACAGGCAGTAAACGGTTTTCAGCGGCTGTTTTTCTCCAAATGATTTTTCGGTGGAGTAAAAATCAAGATACTGCACAGAAAACTTTCTTCCGTACATTTCAATAAACTCTGCAGTATCACCATTTGACATTTCCCTCACAACATATTCTTCGTTTTTCTGACAATAGGCAAGGTCGAACTGCGGTGTTATCATAGTGTCAGTGTGAGACTGAAAAAGCTCTACCCTGTCTGCGTTCATAAACCCGCCGTAATAGTCCAGCTGCAGGATATTGTCGGATACAAACATAACCTCCGACTGCCCGTTATCCGCAGTTTGGGAGGGAATATAAAAATACTTCCACCCTTTTTCAAGCATATCACTGTATGCCGAATTGAACTGTGATGATTTTATGCGATAAAAATAATCGGTCTTTTCACCAGTTATCTCTGCCGCATAATCGGTTCTGTTCTGCTGATTATTTCTCTGTTCAATTCTGCTGTTGATATTATGTATGCGTATACCTGCAAAACCCACAACAAGCAGCAGGGTCAGCAATATTGATACAATCTTTTTCATTCTGTGCCTCATCCGTATTATTATCTGATATTAAAATACCATATAACTATATTACGGGCAACCTGCTGCCGCAATTTTTACATAGGTTACAGTATGATTACAGGCGCATTATATTACGCACAACAAAAGCCACCGCTGCTGCGGTGGCTTTTTTGTGTTTATTAATCAACTATGATTATTTAACGCCGTACTGTTCGTAGTATGCGTCGATTGCTGCTTTGATTGTGTCGTCGATAACAACTTCGCCGTTAACTTCTTTGTTCCAGAGAGCTTCAACAACGTCGTTCATATCAACGATAGCTGCTGTGTCAAAGCCGTAAAGTTCCTTAACTTCGTCAAGAGCAACCTTTTCGCCGCCTTTGCCAACTTCCATACGGTTGAGGGAAACCATAAGACCTACGATTGTTACATCTGCTGCGCCTCTTACCTTTGGAACTGTTTCTTCCATGGATTTGCCGCTTGTTGTAACGTCTTCTATCATGATAACTCTGTCGCCGTCCTGAAGTTTGCTGCCAAGGAAGCTGCCTTTGTCTGCGCCGTGGTCTTTTTCTTCCTTACGGTCGGAGCAGTAGCGCACTTCTTTGCCGTAGAGTTCGCTGTATGCCATAGCTGTTACAACTGCAAGAGGAATGCCTTTGTAAGCAGGTCCGAACAACACATCAAAATCGTCGCCGTATGTGTTGTGGATAGCTTTTGCATAGTATTCGCCCAGTTTTTTAAGCTGGCTGCCTGTAACATATCCGCCTGCATTCATAAAGAATGGGGACTGACGGCCGCTTTTGAGTGTAAAACTACCGAATTTAAGAACTTTGCTTTCCACCATAAAATCGATAAACTCTTTTTTATACTGTTCCATAATTGTATATCTCCTTGAAATTCACGTTATTCAATATTTACGCCTTGTCAAAGCAAGGTTATTAAAACCGCACGGGAAGAATAGCTTCTGTTTGCCCGTATATCCTGCGGTTTCAATGTTCTGACTGCGAAAATTTTAATTTTCGCAAGTGCGCAAGCACGTCACAGCGCAAGCTGTGCAGTCAGGTTGTTATAACCGCACGGTAAGTTTGATTGTCGCTTACCATTCAACCTGCGGTTTCAACGTTCACGCCGCTGCGGTGCAAGCCGCAGGAAAGCGTATGCTTTAGATGTGCAGGGCACATTCGGCGGGGTTGTTATTCAGCAAAATCTGCCATACATCTTCTGTATGCTGCAACAGGGTCTTCTGCTTTTGTGATTGGGCGGCCAACTACGATATAGTCTGTGCCGATTTCCTTTGCTTTTGCAGGTGTTGTAACACGAACCTGGTCGCCAACATCGCCGTCAGCAAAACGAACGCCCGGTGTAACTGTCATAAATTCTTTGCCTACAGCTTCTTTTACCATGCCAGCTTCCAGCGGGGAGCAAACGATGCCGTCGAGACCTGCTTCTTTAGCGTTTTTAGCGTAGTGAACGATTGTATCGTTGATGGAAGCGCTGATAAGAAGTTCTTTCTGCATTCTTTCTTCGCTTGTGGATGTAAGCTGTGTTACAGCGATAACAAGCGGACGTGTGCCGTCTTCTCTCATAACGCCTTCAAGAGCAGCTTTCATCATATCGATTGTGCCTGCTGCGTGTACATTAACGATATCTGCACCAAGACCGGAAAGGCTTCTCATACCGCCTTTAACAGTGTTTGGAATGTCGTGAAGTTTAAGGTCGAGGAATACTTTGTGACCGCGTGCTTTAACTTCTTTAACGATGGATGGGCCTGCTGCATAGAAAAGTTCCATACCTATTTTTACAAATGGTTTTTCATCTGTGAATTTGTCCAGGAATGCCAGAGCAGTTTCTGCATCTTTGAAGTCAAGTGCGATGATAACATCTCTTTTCATTGGTAGAGTTCTCCTTTATATGTAATATTTATAAACCGGTTTTAACCTCCCTGTACAGAGGGAGATATCTTAAAAATGCACCGGTGGGTTGTATTTTACAATCCCTCAGTCACCTTTACGGTGACAGCTCCCTTTACACAAGGGAGCCTTTTTATTATTTAAAAGATGCACCGATAATATCGTTGATATCCTTGATGCCGTATTTTTCCATTGTTGCAGGAAGTGCTTCAATGATTTCTTTACATGCATACGGGTTTTTAAGGTTTGCAGCACCAACCTGAACAGCTGTTGCGCCTGCCATCATCATTTCGATAACATCTTCTGCGCTGGAAACGCCGCCCTGGCCCATAATCGGGATGTTGACAGCCTTTGCAACCTGATGCACCATACGGAGCGCTACAGGGAAGATTGCAGGACCGGAGAAACCGCCCATTGTGTTTGCAATGATTGGTTTGCCTGTTTTGAGGTTGATTCTCATACCCAGCAGAGTATTTATCATACTGATGCCGTCTGCGCCTGCGTCTTCTGCTGCTTTGGCGATGGAAACGATATCTGTTACATTAGGTGAAAGCTTGATGTAAACAGGTTTTGTTGTAACCTCTTTAACTCTCTTTGTAACTTCGTAAACATTTTTAGGGTCTGTGCCGAAAGCCATACCGCCGCCGTGTACATTAGGGCAGGAAACGTTAACTTCGATAATGCCAACCTGGTCTTCCTTGTCGATAAGGTTGCAGCAGTATACATAGTCGTCGATTGCATAGCCTGAGATGTTTGCGATAACCTTTTTGTTGAAAATCTTTTTAAGGTCAGGCAGTTCCTTGTTGATAACTGCATCTATGCCAGGGTTCTGCAGACCAACGGAGTTAATCATACCCATTGGTGTTTCTGCGATACGGGGTGTAGGGTTGCCGAACTGGCCAACTCTTGTTGTGCCCTTGAAGGAAAATGTGCCCAGGATATTGATATCGTAAAATTCAGCAAATTCCTTGCCGAAGTTGAATGTGCCGGAAGCAGGAATTACAGGATTGTCAAGTGTCCAGCCTGAAAGTGTAACCTTTGTGTTTACCATATAATTTCCTCCTTAAGCATAATAGGGCCTTCCTTGCAGATGCGTTTGTAGCCTGTGAGTGTTTTGCAGCTGCAGCCCATACAGCCGCCGAAGCCGCAGCCCATTCTTTCTTCAAAAGAAAGCTGACCTGAACATTCTGTTGCAGCGGAGATTGCCTTGAGCATTGGTTCAGGACCGCAGGTGTAGAAGTAGTCGTAACCTTCGAGAGTTTTGATAACATCTGTTACAAAACCTTTTGTGCCGTAGCTGCCGTCGTTTGTTGTAACATATACATCGCAGCCAAGAGCCTTGAATTCTTCTTCCCAGAACACATCGTCCCTGCTTGTGAAACCGAGAATAACTGTTGGTTTCTGGCCTGCAGCAATAAGCTGTTTTGCAAGGTTGTACATCGGAGGTGTGCCTACACCGCCGCCGATAACCAGAGGAGCTTTTGTTTCGTTATTGATTGTAAATCCGTTGCCCAGACCTGTGAGAATATCAAGCTTTTCGCCTGCTTTCATCTCTGCCATTTTTTCTGTGCCTGCGCCGACAACCTTGTAGATGATGTCAATTTTTTCTTTATCCCAGTCGCAGATGGAGATTGGGCGGCGGAGATAGAAACCTTCCAGCTCAATGTTGATAAACTGACCCGGAGCTGTGATAAAAGATGTGTCACCGAAAAGTGTCATATAGTAAACATCTTTTGCAATTTTTGTGTTTTCACCTATTGTATAAATATCTCTTTTGTACATAGGAAAGCACTCCTTTCGCAGATTTTTATTTGCCTTCGATGCGCCGCTGTCAGATGCACAGCAGGTTGTCTGCCAAACGGCAGTCAGTTTAACACATTTGCATTATATGTATATCAGCGCATCGTTATTTTTTTATCAATTTCTTTTCACAGTAAGGGACGATGGTTTCACCGTCCCTTGTTTTTGTTTGTTTTTTGCACCACGGATACTTTCAGGGATGCCCGAAGGGTTTTCCCTTCGGATATCAATCGGGGTGGTGGAACGGAGGGGTGCCCCCTCCTTATATCAATAATGTATTGTCGCCCCGTTTGCTGTTATCTGGCGGCGCGGTGCAGAAGGATTTGTCTGCAGAAGCGCCACACAACAGCGACATATTCTGTTCATATTCCGCGGGGGTCCGCTGCCTCGCAACAGCGGCAGTTTTGGTCACTTTTGCTGCCAAAAGTGACATCCGCAAGGATAAGAAGACTTTGGTACTTTTGGCGTACAAAAGTACACAGATTAATCTTCGTCGATTGTGCTTACCTTCATTGTCATATCTTCAAGCACATTCAGCAGAGCGTTTACTGTGGAAAGGCTTGTGAACAGAGCAACATTGTTTTCTGTTGCGTAGCGGCGGATGATGGAGCCGTCGTGTGCTGTGTCTGCACCTACATCCTGTGTATTGAGAACATATGTCACATAGCCTTTTGTGAGACTTTCGATAACATCGTTGCCGCCTTCGCTGATTTTCTGTTTCATTCTTGTCTTGATGCCGTGGGATTTAAGGAATTTTGCTGTACCCTCTGTTGCTTCAATGTTGAAACCAAGGTTGTAGAAGCGTCTTACCAGCGGAAGTGCACGCTGTTTGTCCTTATCTGCAAGTGTTACAAATACTGTGCCGTAGTTCTGGATTTTGATACCGCTTGCCTGCAGAGCCTTGTAGATAGCACGGTTGAGCTGTCTGTCGTAGCCGATTGCTTCCCCTGTGGATTTCATTTCAGGTGAGAGATAAGCGTCCAGACCTTTGATTTTTGCAAAGGAGAATGTAGGAGCTTTTACATAGAAGCGTTTGGATTCCTTCTGCAGCATTGTGCCGTAGCCAAGTTCCTTCAGTGTATGGCCAAGCATTACCTTTGTTGCAACATTTGCCATAGGTACGCCTGTGGATTTGGACAGGAACGGTACTGTTCTGGAGGAACGAGGGTTAACTTCGATTACATATACATTGTCAAATTCGTCAACGATAAACTGGATGTTGAACAGGCCTTTGATGCCGATGCCAAGGCCGAGACGAACTGTGTAGTCGATGATTGTATCTTTAACCTTCTGGCTGATTGTGTATGCAGGATATACGGAGATGGAGTCACCGGAGTGAACGCCTGTTTCTTCGATATGTTCCATAATGCCCGGGATAAATACATCTGTGCCGTCGCAGATTGCGTCTGTTTCAAGTTCTTTACCGATGATGTATTTGTCAACCAGAACAGGCTGGTCTTCGTCTACAAGTACAGCTGTCTGGAGGTATTTTTTAAGGTCTTCGTCGCTGTTTACAATCTGCATTGCACGGCCGCCGAGAACATAGGAAGGACGAACAAGTACAGGATAGCCGATGCGGTTTGCAACTGTGATACCGTCAGGAATGTTTGTAACAGCCTGTCCTTCAGGTTCAGGAATACCGAGTGTGTGCATGATTTTTTCGAAGCTGTCGCGGTTTTCTGCGCGTTCGATAGCTTCAACATCTGTGCCTACAATGTTTACACCAAGTGCTTTAAGGTCGTTTGCAAGGTTGATTGCTGTCTGACCGCCAAGGGAAACGATAACGCCATCAGGTTTTTCCATTTCGATTACATTCATAACATCTTCCACTGTGAGAGGTTCAAAGTAGAGTTTGTCTGCTGTTGTGTAGTCTGTGGAAACTGTTTCAGGGTTGTTGTTGATGATGATAGCTTCGTAGCCTGCTTCCTTGATTGCCCATACAGCGTGAACTGTGGAGTAGTCAAATTCTACACCCTGACCGATACGGATAGGACCGGAGCCGAGAACAAGGATTTTCTTCTTGTCTGTGATGATGCTTTCGTTTTCGCCGTGGTAGCAGCTGTAGAAGTATGGAACATAGTTCTGCTGATGTTCGATGTTGTCAACGATGCGGTAGATTGGCAGGATGCCGTTTTCCTTGCGGAAGCGGAATACATCCAGCTTGTTCATACCCCAGAGCTTGCCGATATAGCTGTCGGAGAAGCCCATATCCTTTGCTTTTCTGAGAATCTGGGCATCTTTTACATTTGCAGCGATAACTGCTTCGTATTCAACAGTTTCACGGAGAATCTGGATGAACGGTTCAACAATCTTTGTCTGTTCCCAGATTTCGTGGTTTGTTGCGCCCTTGCGGATAGCTTCACAGAGAGCAAACAGTCTTTCGTCTGTTGGTGTTGCAATTTCTTTGAGCAGAGCTTCCTTGTCCCAGTCTTTGAATTTTTTCATTTCAAAGTGGTCAACGCCGATTTCAAGACCGCGTACAGCCTTGAGCATAATTTCTTCGACGGACTGACCAAGGCTCATAACCTCGCCTGTTGCCTTCATCTGTGTGGAAAGCTCTTTGGAAGCGGATGTGAATTTATCGAACGGGAAGCGTGCAACCTTTGCAACTTTATAGTCGATTGCAGGTTCACAGGAAGCAGGAATACCGCTGATGTCGATTTCGTCCAGTGTGAGGCCTACTGCAATTTTTGCTGTTACGCGTGCAATAGGATATGCTGTTGCTTTGGAAGCAAGAGCAGAGGAACGGGATACTCGTGGGTTGATTTCGATAAGGTAGTATTCCATTGTGTCAGGCTTGAGTGCAAACTGAACGTTGCAGCCGCCTGCGATTTTGAGATATTTGAGGATTTTAAGTGCAGATGCCTTGAGCATTGCGCGCTGTTCGTCGCTGATTGTCTGGCAAGGAGCAAAAACGATGGAGTCGCCTGTGTGGATACCTACAGGGTCAAAGTTTTCCATATCGCAGATTGCGATAGCCTTGTCTGTTGCGTCACGCATTACTTCAAATTCGATTTCCTGGTAGCCTTTAACGGATTTTTCAACCAGTACCTGATGTACAGGGGAAAGTGTAAGTGCATATTCGCATTTTGTCACAAATTCTTCTTCGTTGTCAGCAAAACCGCCGCCTGTGCCGCCAAGTGTGAATGCAGGGCGGAGAACAACAGGGTAGCCGATTTCTCTTGCTGCACGGATACCGTCTTCAACTGTTGTAACGATATCGGAAGGGATGATAGGCTCGCCGATTTCTTCGCACATATTTTTGAACATTTCACGGTCTTCTGCCTTTTTGATGGAGTCGATGGAAGTACCGAGAACTTCAACCTGACATTCGTCAAGGATGCCTTTTTCGCCAAGCTGTACGCAGAGGTTAAGGCCTGTCTGACCGCCGAGACCCGGAACGATTGCGTCAGGTCTTTCGTAACGGATGATTCTTGCAACATATTCCAGTGTAAGTGGTTCCATATACACTTTGTCAGCCATCTTTGTGTCTGTCATAATTGTTGCAGGGTTGGAGTTGATAAGTACAACTTCGTAACCTTCTTCTTTCAAAGCAAGGCATGCCTGAGTGCCTGCGTAGTCAAATTCAGCAGCCTGGCCGATAACGATAGGGCCGGAGCCGATTACCAATACTTTTTTAATGTCTGTTCTCTTTGGCATAAATTTTATGACGCTTGTGCGTCTTCCTCCTTACTTTTCTATCCTAATTTATTGTAAACTGTCTGACCGTTGTATACAGTCATCAGTACATCGCCGTAAAGTGTTACACCTTCAAAAGGTGTGAATCTGCCTTTGGAGAGGAACTCCTCAGGGTTTACCACCCATTCCTTATCAGGGTCTACAAGCACAAAGTCTGCTTTTTCGCCCACCTTTATGCCGTATGGCAGACCGAAGAGTTTTCTTGGGTTGATGCTCATCACTTCGGCCAGTTTTTCCATTGTGATGTAGCCGCGCTTAACCATATATGTGTTCATTGCGGCAAAGCTTGTCTCTATGCCCACAACGCCCATATTGCTCTTTTCAAGGCCCTTCAGCTTTTCTTCAGCGGAATGCGGTGCGTGGTCGGTTGCAATAACCTCTATTGTGCCGTCCTGCACACCTTTTATGAGGGCATCGCGGTCCTGTGCGGAACGGATTGGCGGGTTCATCTTGAAGCGGCCGTGTTCTTTAAGCTCCATATCGCACAGTGCAAGGTAGTGAGGTGCGGTTTCACAGCTTACCTTAAGGCCTGCTGCCTTTGCTTTTCTCACTATGTCCACCGTTTCCTTTGTGGAGATGTGGCACACATGATACTGCACTCCTGTTTCCTTTACCAGTTCCACATCTCTTGCAACCTGGCCCCACTCGCTTTCGCTGCAGATGCCGCGGTGACCGTGGAGACGGGCATATTCGCCGTCGTGGATGTAGCCGCCGTAAAGGAGACTTTCATCTTCGCAGTGGGCAACAACCGGTTTGCCCAGCGCCTTTGCACGAAGCATTGCTTCCTTCATCATTTCGTCTTTCTGAACACCCTTGCCGTCGTCAGAGAAGGCAAAGCATTTATCTGCCAGAGCTTCAAAGTCAACAAGCTCTGCACCTTTCTCACCCTTTGTGATTGAGGCATACGGCAGAACATTTATCACGGCATCCCTGTCTATGATATCCTGCTGCACCGCCATATTTTCCACACAGTCCGGTACAGGGTTAAGGTTTGGCATGCTGCACACAAGTGTGAAGCCGCCCTTTGCTGCCGCCTGTGTTCCCGTAGCTATTGACTCTTTATAAAAAAAACCAGGCTCACGCAAATGTACATGAACATCTGCGAAACCTGGTAATATCATTAAGTTTTCAGCGTCAACAACAGGAACATCAGAGGAAACAGCAATACCCTTGCCAACAGAAACAACTGTGCCGTTTTCAATTAACATATCCGCTTTCTGCAAAGCGTTTTCGTAATACACTTCTGCATTTTTTATCAGTACGTTAAGCATAGTTTTCTCCTTGGAGTTATTGTAAAACATTGGTTTTTGTTTCAGATGTCCATTATTAAACAATTATACTATATTATAAGCAAAAAAGCCATAATAATTATCTGAAAATCAAATGTTTTTTCCTGAAAATGACGCACTGCCGTAAGCGGTGCGTCATTTTTTATCTGCCTTTCGGGCAATTCAATTTATTTTATCATAAAATGGAATTTAGTCAAGGGATTATATGCAGATTTCCCCTGCTGAAATTTACGGTGCTGCGGCGGGATTTTTTGTGCTTGTATACAAAAAGGCCAGACAGCCTGAACCGTCTGACCTTTATATATTTTATTTCACAAAGTATCCGTCGGTATTGTCACTTGCCGAAAGGCTCTGGTCTGTGTTCCACAACACCAGTTTCTCCACAGATTCGTCCTGTGCAAATTTTGCGACTGCGGCATCAGAAGCGCCGTTTTCAAAGTCTGCAGCTGCACCCACAAGCACAACATGGCTTGCCTGATAGCGGTGAGGAGCTATGATGTATTTTGCAAAATCGCCGCTGTTGAGGGCCGCAAGGTCATAGGCAAGATAAGCCTGTCCGCCTTTGGCTGCTGCTTTTGACTGGATTGTGTTGATAAAGCCCTGAAGCTGCGCCTGAAGCTGTTCGTCCGTAACACCGAAATCACGGTATTCGAGGCTGTAGCCTGTAGGCAGCTGTACACCGCTGATGATAAAGTCCTTTATACCTTTATCCCCAAGTTCCCTGACAATATCATATATATAGTTCTGCATTGTGGCGCTTGCAGGGTTGGCCCACGGTTTGCCGCCCAGGTTAGGGTCGCTGTCAAACCACCTGTAATCTGTGCCCTTGTACATAACCGCTGTGGACACATCCACCGCAGGTGTGATCTTATCCATAAATGCATAAACCTGTGCTGTCACCGATATGCCCTGTGCACCGAAAATCTCTGTGAGCTTTGCAGCATCTATCATAACAGGACCTTTTGCCTGACTGCCTATTTCTGTACCGCTCTGGTAGTATATTCTGCCTTCTGCATCCTTGAAGGTTACAACAACATCTGTAACTCCAAGAGCCTTCAGCCTTTCCGCTGTGGCTTTCATTGCCGCTTCATCGCGGACATCATTTGCCGTAACCGCGCTGAATACCGATGTCTTCACCGGCATATCCTCCTGCTGTACATCAGAAGGGTCGTTTGTAGCTTCCGGAGACTGTTCCGGTGTAGGCGCAGGTGCCACGGTAGGCTGCACAACAGGCGGTTTAGGGTTGTTGAGGTTGTCAATCATCTCTATAACCGCAGGGGCACCGAAAAAGCCCAGCGCACCAAGACCTGCAACTGTCAGCAGAATGCCTGCAACCTTTCTGACAACCGCCATACGCTGCCTTTTTTTGCCTGAAATACTGGTGTTTCTTTTTATTTTTATGGGTTTGTTGGCCATATATTTCTCCTTTTCTGCCCCGCCTGCATTGTGAGGTGGATATAGAGCAGAACTTTTTTTATTTTCAGCCTTTTTAAAAATTACCTTTTACCTTAAATTCAACCTTAAAGTGCGATTGCATGGCCTGTAAGACCGTATACAGCAAGGGCAAGCACAGAGATGTACACAAGGGTGATAGGCAAGCCGCGGAGAGATTCCGGCACCTTGTCGTGTGCAATTTTTCTGTCCCCTTCTGTAATGAGAAGCATTGCAAAGAGATAACCTACACTGCTGCCCAGACCAAAGCCTATGCTCTGTACAAGATTCATACCCTGATAGTTTGTCAGCAGCACTGTGCCCACAATTGCGCCTGTGATGCTTGCGCTGGTAACGGATTTGAGCAGGTCCTTGAATTTTTCCTTGGAAACAATGCGGCTGAGCAGGGTGATTACAACAACATAGCTGACTGTACAGGCCATAACAATAATTGTAGGCAGTACGAAACGGCGGTATGCACCAAAGCCCATTGCTGTTACAAGCGGCATTACATAATATACAATAACGCTGGTCATAACCTGGAATACTGTAAGTGCCCCGCAGAAGTAGAATGTGTTCTTTTTAGGGTCGTTGAGCATTCGCATACCGCTGGAAAGACCCAGTGCACGGGTGAAGATGGCGTTCTGTGCACCGATGGCTACAAGAGAATAGCCGAAAAATTCAACCATCATTTTAAGAAAGTCGTTCACTGTGCATAGCCTCCACTTTTACCTTGTATTTATAGTTTCTGATTGCTGTGGACCAGATGCCGCTGAGCAGCGCAACAATAAGGAAACCGCCGAAGCTGTACTGTGCCATAGGCAGCAGCGCAACACCGATAACCTTTATGCCTGCGATTGTGCCGAATGCCAGAAATTCTCTGACTGCACACACCAGAAGGCAGGCAACCACAAAGCCCATTGTGTTTCTGAGCCCGTTGATAACGGAATAGAGCACCGATTCCTTGCGGGTTTTTTCAAAGTTTTTAACGATAAGAGGGTCAATTACCAGTATAGGCAGGTAAACGCCCAGCAGCAGAACCCTTGTGCCCAGATATCTGTACATATAATAGTATACAAAAGCAAAAACCAATGCGGACACAAAAGGATAGAAGAATGTTTTGAAAGGCACGCTCATATGGCGTGTGATAAGGCTGGTGATGATTCTTGTTGGTGTAAGCAGAAAGAAAACCGCAATACACAGCAGAATACCGTTTTGCACCGTTGTACCTGCAACAACAACAGGTGCAAGGGCAAGGCCTTTTACAAAAACAGGGTTGGACAGTGTGATTTTACGGCGTCTTACCGTATCATCCCAGTTTGCATAAAGGTAGGAGTAATCTTTGTTTTTCACAGCTTATTTACCTGCCTTTCTGCGTTTTTTCTGTTCTTCTTCCGCTTTGAGAATCTCCTCTATGCTGAGGGTTCTTGTGGAATAGATAACATTGTCGATTTTATCCTCTGTTTCGCTGATAAGGACTATTGCATCATGCGGTGTTTTTACCTTTTCAGCCTTTGGAGGTTTTTCGGTTTTTTCCGCTTTTTCAAGCTTTACATTTTTTACAATCCCGCGGGATTTTTCTTTTGTCTGTTCGGTACCGGTTTCTTCCGGAAGTTCAATCTTCACCTTTTTGCCGCCGCAGATACGCTCGATATATCCGTCCAGTGTGTTTATGAGCAGCAGTGCAAAGCAGGTGCCGATATCAAAGCTGCCCACATAGCGGAATATCATAGCCAGCACCGCTGTAAGGAAGCCGAAAACAACCTTTGCCTTTGGTGTCTTTGGTGTTGTTGCAGGGTCTGCCAGCATAAACAGTGCCACAAAGAACACCGAACCGTTGAGCATTTCCAGAGAAATACTTTCAAGACGGGAGAAGCCGTATACCCTTGGGAAAAGATACGCGATGGCTGCGCAGGTTACAAGGAATGTAACAGGAATGTGCCAGGTGATTTTTCTGCGTGCAATCATAAACAGACCGATAACCGCAATTACAATGACAAAGTCTGCCCCCATAACACCCGGGTAGTTGCCCACCAGCATATCAAAGGTGCTGTATGGCGGAACACCGCCGTCCTTGATGAGACTTGCGTTGGAGATTGTTGCCTGCGCTGTGTAGCCGCTGAGCAGGTCCACCTTTGCAAACGGAGCTACTGCGCTGAAAACCTTATCCGGCCAGTTTACCGCAGCACAGCACATTGTAAGTGCTGCGAGGTTGAAAGGATATACATCCCTGCCGCCGAACATATGCTTGCCCACAGCAACCGCAAGAACAATGCTTGTCACCATTACATATACAGGAATATTTACAGGGAGCATAAGGGTGAAGATAAGCGCGCTGAGCTCGCTTGAATGGTCGGTGGAGTCAAAGTCTGTTCTGCGTATCATTGACACAGCAACATCCACAGCCTTTGCTGTAAGTATGGCTATGCCGCAGAGCATCCATACCCTTGCGCCGTGCAGCACGCTGCCGCAGAAGGCTATGGCAAAGATTGCCCACAGCATATACTTGTCGTGATTTTTTCTTTCTGTATTTGTCATATAAATCTCTCTTTATATAAGATTTTGTCAGCAGCCTTTGCGCCGCTGTGTGCCTTGTCAGATTTTAAGGCTTTCAATAGCTGCTGCCACATCCTGTGCGCCGAAAACATAGCTGCCTGCAACCAGCAGGTTTGCACCTGCCTGTGCACACTGTCTGCCTGTTGTTTCGTTGATGCCGCCGTCAACCTCTATGTAAAGGTCGGTAAGGCCGCGTCTTTCAGCTTCTTCTTTAATGGCTGTAAGCTTTGGCAGGGCACTTTCCATAAAGCTCTGCCCGCCGAAGCCCGGTTCAACGCTCATAACAAGTACAAGATCCAGCTTGTCAAGATATGGGAAAACAGCTTCTGCAGGTGTTGCAGGCTTGATAACAATGCCTGCCTTTTTGCCGCAGTTTTTAATTATGTCTATTGTTTCGTTTACATCGCTTTCGCTTTCAATGTGGAAGGAAACAAGGTCTGCGCCCTGTTTGCAGAACTGTTCGGCATAGAGATGAGGTTTTATTATCATAAGATGTACATCAAAAAATGCATCGGATTTTTTGCGCAGGGATTTTACCACAGGCAGACCGATGGAGATGTTCGGAACAAACACGCCGTCCATAACATCAATGTGGAGCATATCAGCACCTTTGTCCATAACCATTTTGCAGTCTCTTTCAAGGTTCGCAAAATCTGCGGAAAGAATAGATGGTGAAACTTTAGTCATTTTTCTGTACCTCTCTGTATAATTCTTTTATCTGATATTTTTCATTACCTGATCTGTGCAGAAACAAAGCCTGTACCTGCCACGAAATGACTGTATGCGGCATAATATCCCTTTTTTCTGCTTTGCGGGCGCAAAAACCCATAATATGATATTTTATTATACATATTATCCCGCCAAAAATCAATTGAATAGGAAAGGTTTAACAGTTTTGCGAATAAAATTTTACATTTCGGCTTAAAAAGTTTCACAAATAAAAAGAAAACACCGAAACAGGCGTCATAAAGCGGAAAAAAATATGTCATCCCGAGGCATTTGTGCCGAAGAATCTCCAAGGTTTATAAAACGGTAGATTCCTTGCTCCGCTCAGAATGACATTTTGTTTTACTGTATTAAATTGCTTACGGTGATGCTATCTTCGCTTGACGGCATCGGGTCAAAAGGTCGCTTTAGCGGCCTACCGATAAGAAAACATAAATATCCGCCATATCGCAGTAATGTGATATGGCGGATACATTTTTGCCTGTTTTTGCAGAAAAAGTGCTGATACAAGGAGAAGACACGCCGCACTACTTTGTGTAATGCAAGTGTTGCCGACGCAGTATCAGCCTTTTTGTGTTAAAAATCAGGGTTGTATTTTCTTATCAGGAGGTCGCTTTACCTGCCTCTGCTGTTATATATTTCCAGATTTCTCTCCAGCACCTTAAGGCCGCGGAAGCCGAAGGGACGGTCCCTGTATACACCTTCCACATTTTCTTTTGTTACGGTATTGAATATGTCACCGCTGAACAGGTTTGTCTCCCGGGCTGCCGGGGATGTGCCGTCCAGCAGGGATTTGTTGTGGGGACATACCTTCTGGCAGATATCGCAGCCGAAAACAGTCCCAGCCTTTTCAAGTACAGTCCTCTGTTCCTCTGTAAGCTCCTGTTTTTTCTGGCTGATAAAGGAGGCGCAGTTTTCCCTGTTTATGCTGCTGTACCCGCCGCAGTTTTCCGCTGTGCCGTCCGTTTTCTGTTTATCGCAGATTTCTTTTGTATCTGCTGCACCGCAGTTTCTGCCTATTGCACCGCCGGGACATTTTTTTGCACAGAGGCCGCAGCCCATGCAGTATGTATAGCTGTGAAGCTCCGTGTCCCATTCAAGGTCGGTTATAATCTCGCCGATAAAGACAAAGCTGCCCCATCTTTCTGTTATGAGCAGGCTGTTCTCCCCTTTTACACCGAGGCCGCCTTTTACCGCCATATCCACCTCGTCAACGGGCGATGAGTCCACAAAAGGCACAAAGCTGTTGGCGGGATACTTGTGCTGAAGGGCATCGATTATGGATTTTAGTTGCTCCATAACCACTGTATGATAGTCCGCCACGGCACAGTATGCACTTACGTTGCCGCAAAATGCACTTTTGTTATAATATGGAAAAATTATTGCAATCGCCGTCTTTGCGTTCTGTGGAATTCTCTGTTTTGAACGGACGTTTAAAATGTTTAAATGTTGAAAACTTACAAAGGAAAAATCCGCTAAATTACAGTTTTCCAGCACCTTTTTCATACCGCTTTTCCTCTTTTTTCACAATCTTAACTACTATAATACACAAATCAAGAGTAAAAATATATACTTTTTCGAGGAAAATTTTGGTTAAATATCTGAAATTGCAATTTATTGTTGACAAAATCATCAGTTATCCACAGTTTCAACGGAGTTTTCAACATTCTGCGGTTAAAATGCGTTTAAAATGTTTAAAACCTGCTGTTTTGTTGAAAAGTTTGTTGATAATGTTGAAAAGTCCTGATATTAAAGCAGATATTACTTTCTGTAAACCGTAAAACAGCTTTTCAACCTTCCATTTTTTACATATTTCCGTTTTTGCTGATTTTGTGGCAAAAACGGCGGTTGTGAGTTTTCAACATACTGTGGAAAACTGTGTTTAAAACTTTACTAAAAGTAATTTCTGCTTTTGCTGCGGAATTTTTTACAGCCTGTTTTATGTGAAAATTATGCATTATTATCCCCTTTCAACACAATGCTGTTGAAAATTATTTTAAAAGGTATATAATTATTAAAGTGATTATTATCATTTTGAATAATTAATTAAGGAGATATAGATATGAGTGAATGTACACATGACTGCAGCAGCTGCTCCAGCAACTGCGCAGAAAGACAGGAACCGCCTAAAGCTCCGCTTAACCAGCTTTCCAGCGTTAAAAAGGTTATCGGCGTTATCAGCGGCAAAGGCGGCGTAGGCAAAAGCCTTGTAACAAGTATGCTTGCTGTTCTCAGCCAGAGAAACGGTTACGGCACAGCTGTACTGGACGCAGACATTACAGGTCCGTCCATCGGCCAGACCTTTGGTGTTCATAAAAAGGTACTGGGCAACGATGTTGGCATCCTGCCAAACATCAGCAAAACAGGTATTCAGCTGATGAGCGCAAACTTTATGCTCAAGGAAGAAACAGACCCTGTTGTATGGCGCGGTCCTGTTATTGCAGGTGTTATCAAACAGTTCTGGAGCGATGTTGTATGGAACGAAGTTGACTTTATGTTCATCGATATGCCTCCGGGAACAGGTGATGTTCCGCTGACAGTTTACCAGTCCATCCCTGTTGACGGCATTATCATCGTTGCTTCCCCACAGGAACTTGTTGGTATGATTGTTGAAAAAGCTGTTAAGATGGCAAATATGATGAATGTGCCAATCCTTGGTATCGTTGAAAATATGAGCTATGTAAAATGCCCTGACTGCGGCAAGAAAATCAGCATCTTCGGCGAAAGCAAAGTTAAGGCAACAGCAGAAAAATACAACCTGCCTGTACTTGCAGAAATCCCTATCGACCCACAGCTTGCAAAAAACTGTGACCAGGGTGTTATCGAACTTTTCGAAGGCGATTACATGGATGCTTGTTTTGCAGAAGTTGAAAAACTGCTTAAATAATTAGGCACTAAATTCAGCCATAGGCTAAAAAACGAAAGACGGTAGAATTTCTACCGTCTTTTTATTATATATGTACTTTTGACACCAAAAGTACCAAAAGTGGCGCTGATTGCGATGCAGCGCCCCACGCACTGATGTACGCTTACCGCTGCCTGCCTCATTGTGCTGGCCCGCCTGCGCACGTCGGCAGGCACGACCGCCCTGCTGACCGCAGGCCGACCTTTGACGCGGCCGCTGATTATTATGAGGGGGCTCTGCCCCCATTTCACCCCCGAAGTTCCTATGTCCATCTTGGACTGTCTGACAGTACCGCTTTTCCTGCTTCAAGGCTTTTTGCCACATCAATGGTGCGCTGGTTGCGGCTGCCTTTAAAGCGCAGGTCCATACTTTTTTCCGCCTCGATAAACGGGCCGTCGATAAGGATATCCACATTCTGAAGCAGTTTATATTTATCGTCTGTTTTGTCTTCAATCAGCTTTTCAAAAAGATAGCCTGTAAAGGCGCAGATTTCGTACCCCTGCTTTTTAAGCTCTGCCGAAAGTGCCGCAAAAGCTGCAGGCTGACAGAATGGGTCGCCCCCTGACAGTGTAACCCCTTTTATCATTGGGTTTTTCTTTATCATAGCAATGATATCCGCCGCTGTATAATCCGTGCCCGTGCCAAAAGCGTGGGTTTCGGGATTGTGGCAGCCTTTGCAGTTGTGGATACAGCCCTGGGCAAAGATTACAAAGCGGAAGCCCGGGCCGTCGGTTATGCTGTTTTTGTTGAAGCCTGCAACATTTATTACTGTATTTTCCATTTTATATGCCTCTTGTCAAGCTTTGTTTTTCCTGAAATCGGTAAAAATCAGTTTTACGGCGATACAGCCGATTATGAATATGATAAATATGCGTGTAACCATTGCGTAGAAGAAGTTCAGCGGGAACATATTTATCATTATGCTTATGCGCGGGTCAAGCAACCATAAATCGTTGGTGAAAAACACATAGTGGAAGTTTGTCCAGAACCACTGGAAGTTTGTGGCGATAAGGATGCCGAACACAAGACAGAAGATTACAAGGCCGATTGCTGACCACAGATATTTTTTATTGAGTGTTGCGCGGGCAGTTTTCCAGCCGTCCTTTTTTATTACATAGAAAAGCCCTGCACCGATTGCCGCTGTTATACCGATGGCAATACGGATAACACCCATATAGAGGTTGCGCACATCTATCATATGCAGTTTTTCTCGCTGGTCGAAAATCTCGCGGATTTCGCCCTTTACGCCGTACTGCATCTCAAGGTCAGGACGCTGGTTTGTCATATAGCAGATAAGGTTGTCGGTTACGCTCATTAAATCCTGATGGCGGATGCCGATGTGTTCAGCAGTACCGTTAAACTGATACTGTCTGTCGTAGAAGGAGCGGTTCTGGCTTACGCCGATAACGCTCCACATAAATATTACAAGAAAGCTGAGGGGAAGTATAAGGTTGTAGATAAGTTTTTTCATAAATTACCTCTGTATGATCAAAGGCTCCCTTGTGTAAAGGGAGCTGTCAGCAACGCTGACAGAGGGATTGTTTTACCTTTTTATCGATAAATTCGCAAACACCTCTGAAATTATTGTTTATATAATTGTTGGGAATTCTTATTACAGACAAATTATACGACTCAAGGTACTTTGTCCGCTCAGCATCTTTTTGTTTTTCACTTTCTTCATAATGCTGAGATCCGTCAAGTTCTATCACCAGATTTGCCTGTGCACAGTAAAAATCCACAATATATCTGCCCAACACCTTTTGCCTTGTGAATTTTACAGGATAGTTTCTTAAAAAATCATACCAAAGATGTCTCTCTTCTTTTGTCATGTTTTTACGGAGAGTTCTTGCAATCTGTATATTATATTTATTGTATTTCCTGTCCACACAGCCCCTCCGTCTTTTGCTTTGCAAAATCCACTTCCCCTTGCTCAGGGGAGGCTTATTTTTATTCAATTTTTCCGTAGATTTTCTGAAGTTCTATGCTTGGACCGCCGTTTTCGTCCTCCATAAACAAATCAGGCATTATGGTAAGGCTTTTGCCGCCGTTTTTTCTGCCGTCCACAAGAACAAGCCAAGGGTGCGGGCTGTTTATGCGCTGACGGACAAAGCGGATAACCTTTGGCTCGATGCGGTTATTCTTCATTGCAAAGATAACCTGCGCCAGCTGGTCGGGGCGCTGGCAGATGCACAGCTTGCCGTTGTCCCGCAGAAGACGGTATGCCGCTGCGGCAACATCGTTGTCTGTAAGGGTAAGCTGGTGACGGAAGGAGGCCTTTTTTTCGTCATCCTTGGGTTTTCCCGCAGTAAAGTATGGCGGATTGCAGGTGATAACATCAAAATCCGCCTTTTCACTTTTAAATTCGCGCACATCGCCGCAGATTGCTGTAAGGTTTTCGCATCCGTTTAAAGCGATGCTTTCTTTAAGCAGCTGGGTGCCCTGAGGGTCAATTTCCAGACCATAGGCTTCGCCCTTGTGGCCCATATCCTTCCATCTCAGCGGGATAATGCCGCAGCCCGTGCCCATATCCAGCACCTTCTGTGCATATTTTACCTCTGCAAAGTGGCTGAGAAGAAAGGCATCGGTGCCGAAGCGGTGGGTTTTGTTTATGCACACCTTTGTGCCGTGTGCCAGCGTTTCAACTGTATATTCCATAGCTTAAACTGTTGCTTCGATGCAAACCCAGTTGTTTTTTGTGTGTACTTTAAGGATTTTAAAGCCGAGGTTTTCAAGACAGGCGAGAACTTCGTCCTTTCTGTCGATTATAATGCCGCTTGTGATGTAGAGACCGCCCTCTTTAAGGAAACAAGGCACATCCTTGGACAGCATCATAATTGCATTTGCAACAATATTTGCCACAACGATGTCATACTTGCCGCTTGCCTGCTGGGCCAGATCGCCCACCTTGATTGTAAATCTGTCGCTTACGCCGTTAAGTTCTGCGTTTTCGTTTGCAACCTTAACGGCAGTAGGGTCGATGTCTACCCCTTCAGCTTCCCTTGCGCCGAGTATACAGCCTGCGATGCCGAGGATGCCGCTGCCTGTGCCAACGTCAAGAATTCTTTCGCCGCCTTTTATTGTGCGGTCAAGAACTTCGAGGCAGAGGTTTGTGGTTTCGTGTGTGCCTGTGCCGAAAGCCATACCCGGGTCCAGCTTGAGGATTTTTCGGTCGGTTTCGCAGCTTTCCCAGCTTGGGCATACCATAAGGTTTTCGCCTATCGGCAGGGCGTGGTAGTATGCTTTCCAGCCTGTTTCCCAGTCTTCCTGATTTACATATTCGATTTCTGTTGTGAATTCAACACCTTCTTCGGAAAGGCGTGTCTGGAGAACAAGCAGGCTTTCCTGAGCGTCCAGTTCAGGGGAAATGTAGTGGTGCACGATGATTTTTGTGCGGTCCTTTTCCAGCAGGTCCTGTTCGATAAGGTCTATGTGGGCAATTTCCAGCACGTCATTTTCGAGATTTGAATAGTCCTCTATCTGCACACCCATAGGGCATACCTCTGCGGAAACATAGTCAAAAACTTCCTCGAATTTTTTGTCGCATATAATTTTTATATCTGTCCACTGCATAAATAGTTCTCCTGTAAATAAATTTATTGTTTATATGGCGAACAATGTTCGCCAATATACGTACTTTTGACACCAAAAGTACCAAAAGTGGCGCTGATTGCGATGCAGCGCCCACACGCTAAGATGTGCGCGGCTCGCTATCCGCCTCATCGTGCTGACCCGCCTGCGCACGTCGGCGGACACGACCGTCCTGCTCAATCGCAGGCCGACCTTTGACGCGGCCGCTGATTGTTATTTGGGAGTTCCACTCCCAAACCCTTGGAAGTATCACCTTCCTGTATATTTTGTCTTATTGTACCACAAAACCATTTAATTTTAAATATAAATATGATAATATAATGATTAGAGTTTAATATGTACCCAAACCCAATTTATATATCCAAAGGAGAAAAATTATGGCAAGCCGTTTTGACAAAAAAATTGACCGCTGGGCAACAGGCGCAACCAAATGGGCAATGACAAAAATCCCCGGTTCACCGCAGTACACCGATGTACCAAAGGAAGATGTTATCCCTATGTGGGTTGCAGATATGGACTTTGAAACCGCACCAAGCGTTATCGAAGCACTGAAAGAAAGAATTGAACACCCTATTCTCGGCTACTCGGTACTTAACGAAAGATATGTCAACGCTATTGCTTCCTGGCAGAAAGACCACTACGGCACAGAGGGCGTAAAGGAAGAACACATCCTTTATCAGAACTCTGTTCTTGGCGGTGTATGCAGCGCAATCAGCGTTTACACACAGCCTGGTGACTGGATTCTCACAAGTCAGGCAACATACGTGGGCTTTCAGGGTTCCATCAACAACCTTGGCAGAAAGGTTGCTTTCTCCCCGCTGACAAAGGACGAAAACGGCATCTACCGCATGGACTTTGAAGATATGGAAAAGCAGATTGTGGAAAAATGCATCTCTATGATGATTTTCTGTTCACCGCACAACCCTACAGGCCGTGTATGGGAAAAATGGGAGATTGAAAAGGTTGTGGAAATCTGCGACAAGCACAATGTTTTCCTGTTCAGTGACGAAATCTGGGCAGACTTTATGACCGACCCTGCTTCAAAGCATATTCCTACACAGAGTGTAAGCGAAAGGGCAAAGGAAATATGCCTTGCTGCATACGCACCAAGCAAAACCTTTAACCTTGCAGGCCTTATCGGCAGCTACACAATCTGCTACAACCCTGTTATCAACGGCCGTATCAAACGCCAGGGCGAAAGCACACACTACAACAATGCAAATGTGCTTAGCCTTGCAGCCTGCACAGGCGCATACGAAGGCGGCGGAGAATATGTGGAAGAACTTCTGCCATATCTGCGCAGAAACCAGGAATATATGGTAAACTTCTTCAACACAAGAAAAGGCATAGACGCATATCTGCCACAGGGCACATACCTTCTGTGGGTGGATATTGCACAGTGCGGCAAGGATGTGGACACCGTAATTGCTGAGCTTAAAAAGGTTGGCGTTATCGTAAATGACGGCAGACCTTTCCAGGGACCTACACACCTGCGCATCAATGTGGCCTGTCCTTATGACAGCGTTGTGGAAGCCTGCAGAAGAATGGAAAGCATTTTTGAAGCAAAATAAATATACACACAAAAGGGCGGAAATACCGCCCTTTTATTTTTATATACAAAAAGCACCATATACATTTCTGTATACAGTGCTTTATTTTTTTGCGTATAAACCTGTGCTGTGCATATATCAATGCTTTATCAGCCAACAGATTCGATAAGTTTTACATCCACCGAATAGGTCTTTCTTGTGGTTGCGCGGTAAACCACCAGGTTGAAGGTATCACCCGGGGAATATTTGTCCAGCTCGGTGAGCAGGTCGTCTGTGGTTACAATGTCCACGCCGTTTGCTTCCACAATAACATCGCGCAGCTGCACGCCCTGTCCTGGCAGGTCGCTGTCGGCAGTGAATTCCATAATGCATACACCCTCGCTTGGCAGGCCGTTGATTGGTCCGTTGGAGCTGTTGAGTTCCACAACCGAAACACCCAGCACTGCGCGGCCTGTTACATAGCCGTGGCTGATGATGCTTTCAAGAATAGGTTTTGCCTCATTTATAGGTATGGAAAAACCGATGCCCTCGTAGTCCACACTTGCAATTTTGGAGCTGTTGATGCCGATTACCTGACCGAAGCGGTTGATAAGCGGACCGCCCGAGTTGCCCGGGTTGATTGCAGCGTCAACCTGAATGAGTTTAAGGCTGCGTGCGCCTTCCCCAAGGTCACGGTCAAGGCCTGAAACGATGCCCTGTGTCATAGTGCTGGAAAGGCCGCCTGCGTTGCCGATGGCTACAATTCTTTCCCCTACTTTAAGTGCGGAGGAATCGCCGAATTCCGCAGGTGTAAGGTCTGTTCTGTCAACCTTCACAACTGCAAGGTCTGTGGTGGTATCCATACCAATGATTGTGCCGTTGGCGTCTGTTTCGTCAGAAAAGGTTACATTCACGCTTGTGCCGCCGTTTACCACATGGGCGTTGGTGATGATGTAGCCGTCTGCGCTCATAACAATGCCTGTGCCTGAGCCCAGTGCCGCAATGGACTGGTTGCTGTAAACTGTAATGCTTACAACAGAAGGATTTACCTTTTCGTAGATATATGTGGTTTCATAGCCCCCGTCTGTGTTTTCCGGAAGGGGACTTATCTCTATTACACTTTCTGCCACACTGTCTGCAGGTGCCCCGGAAGGTTCGCCCGGGCCGGACGCCAGGCCGAATTTCTGTGCGATTTTTGAAATTTCGTCTCCGTCATACAGTGCTTTGCCTGCAAAAAATCCGCCGCCGAGGCTGAGCACAAGCAGAAGTGCAAGCAGACTTATTATAGGCAGTTTGCTTCTCTTTTTCATAAGCTGTTTCTCCTTGGAAAAGATTATATGCTTTTCTTTTCGGTTCTATATTAATTTCAAATTGTGAAAATTATTTGTCACAACCTGCATTTTCGCATTTATTTCACTTTTAACACCAATATATGCATAAAGATGCGGGAACATCCGTTTTTTAATCCGCAAAGTTATTTTTTGTGATGTTTGAGATGCACCCCTTTGGCTTTTGGCTGTTTCGGCTGTTTTGGCTGTTTTTCCGCCTTTTCCTTGCCGTTCTTGTCGCTGTTTTTGCCCTTTGGCGCAGCCTTTTCGTTTACTGCACCGGGAACGGTAAAGATAAATTCGGTATATTCGCCCAGTTCAGATTCAACATGGATATCGCCGCCTGAACGGTTTACCAGCGTTTTTGCAATATACAGACCTATGCCTGCGCCCTTTGTGTGTACAGAACGGCTGGCATCTGCCTTGTAGAAGCGGTCAAAGAGATACGGCAGGTCTTCCTTTGGTATGCCTGCACCTGAATTGCGCACCTTTACCGTTACCATATTTGTCTGCTTGTCCTCTGTTACACTGAAGGCGATATATCCGCCGTGGGGGGTAAACTTGAGGGCGTTGTCCACTATATTATACACAACCTGATGGATAATATCCTGGTCTGCCGCAACGCGGGTACGGTTAGGCTCAAAACCGCGCACCTGTATCTGTGCGTTTTCTATGCGGCTTTCAAAGGCAAAGGCAACGGCGGATATTGTGTCCCATATATTGTAGTTTGCCACATTCATTATAAATTCGCCGCTTTCCAGCTTGGACATATCCAGCATGCTGTTGGTGAGACGGGCCAGACGGCCTATCTCGGTGCTGACGATGGCAAGGTAGTCCCCCTGTTTTTCAGGTGGAATTGTGCCGTCGATTATGCCGTCCACAAAGCCTTTGATACTGGTCATAGGTGTGCGCAGTTCGTGGGCGATGTTGGCAACAAAGTTGGAACGGCTGGTTTCGTTGTTTTCCGCAAAGGTTGCCATATTGTTGAAGGTTGCGGCAAGATGCGCAATTTCGTCGTCCCCTTCCACAGTTGCACGGGCAGAAAGGTCCCCCTGACTGAAGCGTTTTGCCGCATCGGAAATGTTGCGCAGCGGCATTACAAGACGTCCTGTAACCGCAAGGGAAACGATGCTGGAAACCAGAATCATAACACAGGCACTGACAAGGAACATACTGAGCAGGGCGTTTGTGAAGATGCGGATTGTGCCGATGGAGGAGGCAACAAAGATGTAGCCTGTCACATTGCCCACGCTGTCGCGGACAGCTTTGCCTACAGCGTAGTATTCGTTCTGGAAATGTCTTGTAAAGGTATCGCTTACCCTTACTGCACCCTCTGCAGAGGCGGCAAGGACTATGGCCTCCTGCGGAATTTCCGTTGTGCAGTTGTCGTTGTCGGTGCAGGTTACCACCTTGCCGTAAAGGTCGGCAATCATAACGGTGGACTGGGTGGTGTCACTGATGAGCTTTAAGTTTTCGGTCATCGGCTCAACATCCTTGATGTTGCCGATGTTGCCGTCGTAGTTTGCACCGATATTGTCCTCTACACTTTCAACGCAGAGATTAAGTATGTTGAGACGGTCGGTTTCAAAATACCTGTTTGCAAAGGCCATAAATGTAGCACCCAGCAGGCTGATGCTGACCATTATCAGCACACTTATGGATGTAAAAAAACGGGAAGCTATGCTTTTGTTGTTCATAGTTTTATTCCTTGAAAAACTGATAGTTTGTTTCTTGCACAGACTGCCGTCTGTGGACTAATGCAACGAACTGCGTTCGTCTGCTTATGTACTTTTGACACCAAAAGTACCAAAAGTGGCGCTGATTGATATTCGGGAGTTCCACTCCCGAACCCTTGGAAATATCACTGCCGCTCTGTACACAGAACCCTCAGACAGTATGCAAAACTATTCTTTAGGTCCTATGCCAAGTTCTTCGGCAAAAGGTTTCATACCTTTTATGCAGATATCGGCAACTTCCTTTACCTCCATACCCAGCAGGGCACAGCCGTTTCTGATAAGTTCCCTGTCACATTTTGCGGCAAATTTTTTGTCCTTGAACTTTTTCATAAAGCTGGAAACCTCCAGGTCTGTGATTCCCAGCGGTCTCATACGGGCTGCGGCGTGGATGATGCCTGTAAGCTCGTCCACTGTGTAAAGGCTTTTTTCCATATTTGTTACAGGCTCAACATCGGTGCAGTGACCGTAGCCGTGGCTTAATATTGCACGGATTTCTTCCTCTGTTGCACCTTCTGCCCTGAGTGGCTCTGCAGTGTGCTGAAGATGCTGGTCCGGGTACTGTTCATAGTCATAGTCGTGTAGATATCCCACAGCCTGCCAGTGCTGCACATCTTCGCCGAAATGTTCTGCCATGGCGCCCATTGCGGCCATAACTGCTGTTGCGTGAACGATAAGGTGAGGTTCGGATGTGGTTCGGGATATAAGTTCTTTTGATTTTTCCGGTGTAAGCATAGTTGCTGCCTCTTTTCTGTATATTAATTAAATATTATTTTCATTATCTTATTATTTTACTACATATTTATATATTTTTAAAGTACAAAGACAGACAGTATATTTCCCATTTGTAAACAATGGGAATTTTTTTGTCCCAAAATCGGAATTATCCCCTGCTCTGTGCCGCAGAACTTAAGCCGAAAGCCACACATAACTGCCGCAACAAAGCCGCAACATCAGGCAACATTTACCGTGTTAGCATAGTATCAGAAAAAAGGAAAGGAGGCGTAAGGTGCCGCGGCACCATAAAAACTGTTGTTCGGGAAAGGAGGTAAAGATGAGCCCCAGACAGAAAAAGGATATCTGCACAAACCTTAACAAAGCGCTGGCCACAAGGGTGACGGACAGCGTAAAGGAGGAGATAAGTCAGGTTCTGGATGTGAACACAGACAGGATGACGGCAGGTCAGGCCATCGCCTATGCCCAGGTGGCAAAAGCCATAAAGGGCGACAAAAACGCCTTTGAGGCAATAACTGCCGCCACAAAGGATATGGACAGCGAAACAGGCTTCAATGTGGAAATCAGGGTTGTGGATTAGAGGTGAGCGGATATAAAGATTGAGATAACAAAAAAACAGCAGGAATTTATCAACAGCACGGCGGACGAGGTTCTGTTCGGCGGTGCGGCGGGAGGCGGAAAAAGCTACGGCCAGCTGATAGATGCCTTTCTGTATGCCATGAAGTATCCCCGCTCCAAACAGCTGATACTGCGCCGTACCCTGCCCGAGCTGGAAAAGAGCCTTATCCGCGTTTGTCTTGGACTGTTTGACGGCAGCATATACAGATACAACGCGGCAAAACATACAGGCACATTCTCCAACGGCAGCATTATCGACTTCGGCTACTGTGACAGGGAAAACGATGTGTACAAATATCAGTCGGCAGAGTACGACATTATCCGTTTTGATGAGCTTACCCATTTTACCGAGGATATGTACATATATCTGATGAGCCGTCTGCGCGGCACAAACAGCTATCCCAAACAGATAAAAAGCAGCACCAATCCCGGCGGTGTGGGGCACAGCTGGGTAAAGGAAAGGTTTATAGACCGCTGCTGCAACGGCATTTTCAGCGATGAAAACGGCACAAGACAGTTTATTCCCGCAAAGGTCAGCGACAACAGCTTTCTGATGAAAAACGACAAAGGATATATAAACCGTCTGAACCGTCTGGGAGAAAAGGACCGCCGTGCCCTGCTTTACGGCGACTGGGATATTTTTGACGGACAGTATTTTTCCGAGTTCCGCCGCAGCATCCATGTGGTAAGGCCTTTTTCCATACCGAAACACTGGAAACGGTACTTCACAATGGACTACGGGCTGGATATGTTTGCAGGATATTTTATCGCCGTGGACACACAGGGGAAAGCTTATGTGTACAGGGAGATTTACAAGCCAAACCTTATAATCTCCGCTGCGGCAAAGGAGATTATCGCCGCAGGAGAAAAGGACATAAGCGTTTACTACGCCCCTCCGGATCTGTACAGCCGCCGTCAGGATACAGGCAAAAGCGTTGCGGAAATTTTTGCGGAACACGGAATACTGCTGGCAAAAAGCGAAAACAGCCGTGTTCAGGGCTGGTACAACCTTAAGGAATGGCTTACCCCCTATAAAGATGAAGTGGGAAACATAACCGCCAATATGGTGATTTTTGAAAACTGCACCAACCTGATACGCACCCTGCCCGCACTGACCTTTGACAGAACAAACCCCAACGATGTGGCGGTACACCCCCACGAAATCACCCACGCACCCGATGCAATAAGATATTTTGTTTCGGGAAGACCGTCCCCTGCTCTGCCACGCACGGCAGAGGACGAGGAAAACAGCTATGACAGACAGATAGAACATTTTATTGATTACTGAAAGGAGAATTGAATTGGCACAGCAATATGCTTACATCATTCTGAATGACGGCACCAAATGGCGCTACAAGGTGGGCAACGAGCCCCAGGCAGGCAGCGGACCGTACCGCGCAACCTCCACCGACAGCACACCTGTTTCCAAGCCTGTTTACAACGGCGCTTCCGCCCAGACAGGCACAAAGGCAAATTCTGCGGCAAAGAAAACCGTTTCTGCGGACACAGCAGCAAAGAAAGCGGCAGCAGAGGCTGCGGCAAAGGCTGCGGCGGAGCTGGAGGCAAAGCAGAAAGAGAAGGAACGAAAGGAAAAGATTGCGGCACTGGACAGCAGCAAGGCGGAGGAGATGCGGTATCTGGGCGAAAATTACAACCGTCAGAAACAGCAGGAAAAACTTGTAACCGACGACAATATGCGTCAGCTTTACATAGCATATATGAACGGCATAAAGGGTATTCCCCAGCAGAGTGCGCTGTGGGGCGCAGGCGGAGAGATTGAAAGCCTTAAAAACCGCAGCCGCTTAAACTACGAGGACAACCGCGCAAAGGAACAGCAGCGGTATGCAGGCGTTCTTGGCAGCATAGAACAGAAATACAACGACGACCTGCGTGAGCTGGAAAGCCGTTATCTGCAGAGACTGCTGAACTTATAGGAGGCGGATATGGTATTTTTTATGGGATTTGCAGCAGGTCTTGCAGTGGGTATCTGCTGGTACAGGTATCTGTACCTTGAAAGATACGAAAACAGCGAGATTGTCTGCAACGAAAAGGACACAGACAAGGAACTTTACAAACAGTATGAAAGGCTTATAGCCTATGGCAACGACAGCGGGGTGAAACGATGAAGGAGAAAAAAATAACCTGTCACAGCGTGTGGCAGGAATATCAGAAGGATCTGCGCTACAAAAATGAGCTGGATCTTTTTGACAAGACAAAACAGCACCACAACTTTTTTCTTGGCAGGCAGTGGGAAGGGCTGAACGCCCCTGACCTTGAAAAACCTGTGCTGAACTTTGTGAAAAGGGTTGTGAACTATCTTATCAGCGTGCTTATGGTAAGTGATGTTGCAGTAAGCCTCAAGGGCGAAAACGAGCAGCTGCTGCACATAGTTGAGAAGGAGATTGAAGCGGTGAATGAAAATTCCCGTTTCCGCACAAAGCTGAGAAAGATTATAAAAAACACCGCCATTGACGGCGACGGTGCAATCTATGTGCGCTACGACCCTGAAAGCAGAATGGCGGACAGCGAGATTATCACAAATACAAATATCATCTTCGGGGACAGAACAAGCCCCGAAGTGGAAAAACAGCCCTACATAATTCTTGTAAAACATATTGCGGAGGATGTATTCCGCCAGATGTACCCCGACATCAATGAGGGTGCGTCATACTCCTCCGGCACAGAGGAAAGCTGTGTTACGGTGCTTATCCGTTTTTACAAAAAGAACGGCACGGTTCACTTTGTGCAGACTACGGAGCACAACATTCTGACAGAGGAAACAGACTCCGGACAGAAGCTTTATCCCGTTGCTTTTATGAACTGGGAAAATGTCCGTGACAGCTATCACGGTATGGGTGCTGTGGAGACAATTATCCCCAACCAGATTGCCGTGAACAAGCTGTGGGCAATGGCACTGCTTTATCAGAAGAACAATGCTTTTCCCAAGGTGTTTATCGACAAGACAAAGCTGGATAAGTGGAACTCATCTCCGGGTGCGGTGATGGGGGTTATAGGCAACCCCAATGATGCTGTGGCAACCAGCTTCCGTGCACAGGATATGGCAAGCCAGCTGATGTCCATTGTGGAAAAGACTATCGCCTACACCAAGGATTTTATGGGCGCAAACGACGCCGCTCTGGGCAATGTGAGCCCTACAAACACCAGCGCCATTGTGGCACTGCAGAAAACCGCCGTGGCACCGCTGGAGCTGCAGAAATATGCCCTTTATCAGTTTGTGGAGGACTATATCCGCATTGTGTACGATGTTATGAAGGCCCATTACGGCATAAGAAAGGCAGATTATGAGGGCAGCTGCGTATATGCAGACTACCGCTGTCTCGGCGATGACACAAGGCTGACGGTGGATATCGGCCAGTCGGAATACTGGAGCGAATCGGCCCAGATACAGACGCTGGACAACCTGTTTACCAAGGGAATTATCAGCGATGCCCTTGTATATCTTGAAAATCTTCCGGGCAGAGTACTGCCCAACAAAAACAGAATTATCGAGGATATCCGCAGACAGCAGGAGGAGCTTTATTCCGCTGCCCTGCAGGAAGCTGTGAAAAAGGAAGGTGATGACATTGAAGCTGTGTAACTGTTCCGACAGACCGCTGGGCATTGTGGAAAGCAGAATTTTTGTGGAAAACAATGTGCCTTATCAGGTGCTCAGCTTTGGCTGCACCAACAAAAACTGCAGCGAATATCAGAAAATCAAGTGGCACAAATATATCAATATGCTGGACAACAGCAAGGTGATTGAAGAAGAAGTTTAGTCTGTCAATCACCCTTACCCTGCCCTGACACAAGGGCAGATACAGCCCACAGGGCAGAAAGGATTTTTATTTATGACAGAAAACACCATTTCTATAAACACAGAAGAAACTGTTATGGCACAGGGCGGCGCAGACACAGATTTTGCCGAAGAAAAAGCAGAACAGATTTCTTCAGAAAATGCTGATTGTGCACAGGGAAACGACTGGCAGGAATTTGAGGAAAGAGAGTCCGACGATGTGCACAACGGACAGAACGCTTCCGGCCCGGAGGTGACCGCCGAAGGGGAGGAAGAAAAAATAAGCCTGACGGTTTACGGTCAGGAAGTGACGGTGACAAAGGAGGAGGCAAAGGCAGCCGCCCAGAAGGGTGTGGCATTTGAGCAGATGAAACATCAGCTTGGCCAGAGCCGCAACCACATTCACCTCAAAGCGCTGGAGAACATTGCAAAGATGACCGGTTCCACCGTGAATGAGATTATCAGCGAAATGAACTGCAGCGCACTTGTGCAGCAGCTTACAAAGGAGTACGGCAGCATTGATGAGGCCCCGCACTCTGCTGTTGCAAAGGCCATGCACAGTATGGCAGCTGTTGAAGCAGCTATGGAGCAGGCCGCAGAGCTGGATATCAGGGCAGGCTGGCAGGACCAGCTGAGAGATTTTCTGCTGGACAATCCCGGACAGACCACCATACCTGACAGTGTGATTGAACAGGCAAAAAAATGCGGCAGTCTTGCCCTTGCATACAGCGATTACAAGGCATCCCTGCTTTCTGCAGAGCTGGAACAGACAAAACAGCAGCTGGAGATGCTGAAAAGTGAAAAGGAAGGCGCAAAAGGCGCCGCACCGTCGGCAGAAAGCATATCCGCCGGCGGAGAATACCGGGATGACAGCTTTTATCAGATGATGAAGAGCACCTGGTAGCAGACATACGGAAAATACCTGCGGCGGAAAAATCAGATACGGAGAGTATATCTCATTTTTACATAAGGGTGATTCAATTCCGCCCTGCTGTTTTCCCTTTATTTTTTACCCGAAAGGAGATTTTATTTTATGGCAGAAACATACAATATCAATTTTAACCGAGATATGAAAAGAAGTGTGGTGGAAACAAGCCTTGTTGCACCACACCTTACAGATGAATTTGAATTTACAGGTGCAAAGACAGTGCGCCTTTCCGCACCGCTTACAGTGCCGATGAACGACTATACACGCAGCGGCGCAAACCGCTACGGCACACCTGCAGAGCTTAAGGATGCAATTCAGGAGCTTACACTTACACAGGACAAGAGCTTTTCCCTGACAATTGACAAGGGCAACAGCCGCGACAAAAACGACGGTGAGGGCTTTGCAAAGAAGATGCTTACACTTCAGCTTTCTGAACGCGCTATCCCTGAATTTGACCGCTACTCCCTGCAGAAGCTCAGCCGCAAGGCAGGTACAATTGTGGGTAACTCCACTGCCCTTTCCAAATCCAATATTGTGGACCGCATTGCAGACGGCACAGTGTTCCTTGATGATGCGGAGATTGCACAGAACGGCAGAACACTTTTCATCAATGCCGCAGGCTACAAGCTGCTTAAGCTTTCCGATGAGTTTATCAGTGTTGACAAGGTTGCCCTTGACAGCGTTACAAAGGGTGTTGTGGGCCGCTTTGACAATATGAAGGTTGTAAAGGTGCCAAAAGGCCGCTGGCCTGAAAATGTAAACTTTATCATCGTGCAGAAAAACGCTGCAACAGCACCGTCCAACATTGAGGACGCAAAGGTGCACAAGGACCCTCCGGGCATCAGCGGCGACCTGCTTGAAGGCAGAAACTACTACGACTGCTTTGTTATTGCATCCCGTGCAAAGGGCGTTTATGTGGAGGTTGACACTTCCAAAACAGAAATCTGCGCTGCACCTGCCATCTCCGCAGCAGGCGCACTTACAAGCACAACAGGTTCTGTTTCCTTTAAATACACAACTGACGGCACAGACCCAAGATACTCCGCTTCCGCTGTGGAAGGCCAGCCATCCGGTGTGACAGCAGGCACAACAATTAAAGCTTATGCTTTCAAAGACGGCCTCTTTGACTCTGCAGTTACAGAGAAAACAATCTGATAACCATACAGTGACAGAAGGTGCGGGAAAATTTCCGCACCTTGTCTTTCAGGAAAGGAGAACACTTATGATAGTGAAAGATATCTATGAAAATGCCCTTGCCATGAATCTTGCACGCACAGATGAGGACACGGAACTGGAATATTTTGCTGTAAAGCTGTTCAATGTCCTTCTTGCCGAAACAAGAGAACACAACAACTGCATACGCATTAAAAAAGGGCTTGAACCTTTTGCACAGGCACCCATCGTACTTTCCCTTTACGACGCCATGCCCTATGAAAAGGAACTGTATGCCCCATTGAGCTACGGACTTGCGTCCAAGCTGCTGGCAGCGCAGGAGGAGACAACCCTTGCGGCGCTGTACAACAACCAGTATGTAACCCTGCTTGATATGGCAACACCTTATGTGGCTGTGGAGGTGGTGTGATGTACAGAGATACCAAAACGGTGCATTACAACAAGCTTAAGGGTGTGGATTTTTCCTGCTCTGCTTCCCTTGTGGACAGAAGCCACTCCCCCTACTGTCTCAATATGATGCCCGACAGCAGCATAAACCCAGTTAAACGCCCGGGCTGGCAGACGGTGTTTAACCTTGGCGGTGTGGTGCACAACATCTGGCTGTGCACACTGAACGGGCACAGATACATGCTGTGTCACTGTGGCAGCAGGATATATCTGCTGCAGGATGATGCCATTTCAATACTCAGGGAGAATGTTGCAGGCGGCAAAGGCTGCGGCTTTTATGCCACAGACAGCGAAAAGGGGTATTTTTATATCCTTACCACAAGGGAATTTCTCCGCTTTGACGGCAGCAGAATTGAAGCTGTGGCGGACAGTGCCTATGTGCCGCTTGTCGCCATTGCAAAGGGTCCGAAAGGCGGCGGTGAAAGCTATGAGGATATAAACCTGCTTACACCACAGCGCAGGGAAGGCTTTACCGGCACAGAGAGCGACCTTATATATCAGCTTTCTTCCGACGGTATTGACAGTGTGGACAAGGTGGAGGTTATGGCCCAGGACGGCACATACAGCACCCTTGTACCGCAGACAGACTACACCTTTGACCTTACTGTGGGCAGCATAACCTTTGTCAGTGCCCATCCGGCCCCCATAAACGGACAGGACAATATCATTGTAACCTACTCCAAGAATGTAGAAGGATACAGGGAAAAGATAGAAAACTGCACCGTCAGCACAATGTTTGGCCTCGGTGGCGAAAACAGGGTCTTTCTCAGCGGCAATCCCGCATATCCCGAAAGGGATTTCTGGAGCGATGTATACCGCCCCGAATACTTTCCTGACCTTAACTATGCCATTGTGGGCAGCGGACAGACCGCCGTTATGGGGTATCTGAAGCTGGGTGAATATCTGGGCATTGTAAAGGAAGGAAACGGACAGGATGCATCCCTTTTTCTGCGCAAGGCAGAGAAAAAAGAGGACGGCAGCGCCCTGTTCACCATAAAAAGCGGCATAAGCGGTGTTGGCGCCATAAGCAAAAACTGCTTTGCCCTTTTAGGCGACGAACCACTGTTTCTGTCCAACCGCGGTATCTTTGCGGTGGCAAACAGCCTTGTCACCAGCGAAAAGGTAATTGCAAACCGCTCCTATCAGGTGGACGCAAAGCTGGTGAAGGAAGCAAACCTTGAAAACGCCGTTGCCTGTGTGTGGAAGGATTTTTACATACTGTCGGTAAACGGCAACTGCTATCTGCTGGATTCAAGGCAGGTTGTAGCAGCCAAGGACGGGGAGAAAAACTCCCGCTATGAAGCATATTTCTGGAACAATGTGGACGCAAACTGTTTTGCGGTGGACGGTAATGTACTGTGGTTCGGTACTGCTGACGGCTATGTGCGCCGTTTTAAAAGCGAAGATATGGGCAAGGAATGCTATTCCGACGACGGCAGGGCGATACGCGCCGTGTGGAAAACCGCCATTGAGGATGAAGGAGCCGTTGAACGCTTTAAAACACTGATGCGCAAGGGATGTCTTGTATCGCTGAAACCTTTTGAGGCAAGCAGCTGCAATGTGTATTACAGTGTGGACGGCGGCAAGGAGGAGTTTGTGCGCACCGTTATGCTGGATATTACCGACGCCTTCCGCAAGGTGGATTTTTCCCGTTTCAGCTTCTACACCAACACAAACCCTCAGGAGCTTTATTTTCTGAAAAGGCAGAAGCGCTACAAACGGATACAGCTTATCTTTGAGAACAACTGTGCCGATGAAGGCTTTGGCCTGCAGGAGATTGTGAAAACCTATAAGATTCTTGGATACAGCAAAAACAGGAGGTAATATATGAAGATTACAGATTTTGAAATCAGCGAAAACTGTGTCAAAAGCGCACCGGATTCTCTGAAAGCCGAGGGGGATATTTCCCCAAGGGATATAAAGCATATTTTTGACAAACTGCCGGAGCTTATTGCCGCAAAATTCAACGCATTTGCAGACTATGTGCTGGAGAACATTTACTCCAAAGCCGAAACAGATGCGGCCATATCCCAGCGCGTGGTAGAAATAGGCGGCGGTGATATGGCAAAGGCGGTTTACGACAAGGACAATGACGGCTTTGTTGATGTGGCAACACACGCAATGTTTTTAAACGGCCTGGATTCCCGTGCATTTGCCAGAGCGGAAGAACTGGTGGCTGTTTCCGATACGGCAGCAAGTGCCAAAACCACAGCTACGGCGGCACAGACTTCTGCAAACCAAGCAAAGGCTACTGCAGATACAGCACAGTCTGCAGCGAATGCGGCAATGCCGAAAAGCGGCGGTGAATTTTCCGGCAGGGTGTGGGTTTCTCCAAACCTTGACGCCCAGAACGGATATATCCTGCGCAACAGCGGTGTTGTTGACAGCACTGGGCTTAACTTTTGCGCTACAAAATATATTATTCTGCAGCGAAAGGGTGAAAGCTGATGGCTATATATGACAATGACGGCACCATGAACTATGAAACAATGCGGGTGTATGACAATGACGGTGACATGAATCACATTACAGGCAAGGTTTATGACAGCGACGGCTTTTTAAATTATCCTGTTTTCAGTGATGAAACGGTTCTGCTGGACGGTACTGCAGGTGCAGATTTATGGGAGCTTAATCTGACCGCAGGGTCAGCCTCTGCCGTTCTGGCAATAAACGGCGGCATATATGCCGCACAGACAGGCAGCGGCTCGGACGATATACTGAAAGGCTGTGCAACCACAAAGGATTTTTATGACTTAAGCGAAGTTGACAGCATAACCTGCCATGTTACGGAATACGGCACAAAGGCCAGCTGGTGCAGGCTGGAACTTGTGGATGCAAACGGTACCGTCACCACACTTGAAAGCATATTTTTTGTAAACCACAGGGAATCCGCAAAGGAAACCGAATATAAGGAAACGTTTCTGCTGGACGGGTACACGGGCAGCTATAAAATACAGTTCTATTTTCAGATGGAAGCCTACTACGATGTAACCCGTACGACAGTAACAAAATGTATTCTTGACTGAAAAGGAGATTTGATATGAACATTACTTTTTTAAACGGAACAAACTTTGAATATATCACAGCTGTTGAAACAGAGGAGTTTTACAACGGCTCGGGCAGAAGAACAGTCACCTTTGAATGTGCCGCAGACGCTGTGAGCATCGACTTTCTGAACAGTGTACTGTCCGATGAAAACAACACAAAAACAATTACCCTTTCAGGTGAAACTGCCACAAACTATTACGACGGCTATGTGCTGAAGCTGAAATGCGGCATTGAACCGAAGCTTGTGCAGGCCCAGACACCTGAAACTGCGGCGGTGTACCAGGACCGCATTATCTTCAAGCTGGGCAAACGCACATATATTGAAGAACAGCTTAAAAGACTGGGACTTTAAGGCGAGGTGATTTTATGAGAGAAGATTTACAGCGACTTTATAAAAAGCTGAAAAACTATATCGACAGAAAACTTGAGGAAGGCTCTTTCGGCGGTGGCGGCAGCGCTGACTGGAATGTGAACGACGAAAACGGTGCAGGATATATAAAAAACCGCCCTTTCCACAGTGACGGCAACACAGTATATCCCCTGCCTGTAAAATATCTGCCTGATGGTGTTCCGTACAGCATAGGCGGCGACACAGTGCTGGTACTGCCTGAAACTGTGGTTGAAATTTCTGAAGAAGGTGACGGTATGCTCACCGTGCCTGTTGACATTGAAGGCTACGACGAATGTACTGTTGTGTGGAACGGTGTTGCATACAGCTGTACCGCACTGGATATGGGCGATATGGAGAGTATGTCCGCCCTGCTTTCCGACAAACCCGTTAACACCGACATCCTTTCAGACCCCAATGCCCAGCCGTCTGACTTTGCCGATGTCTTTATGATTATGGCAGTCAAAGCCGAAGCTGTGGAAGAAGGCAGTGTGGGTGCGATGGTAATGGCCGCAAAGGACAGAGGCCCTGTAACCCTGTCCATATACAAAAAAACCAGAACCGTTGGCCGCCTGCCGGGGGAATGCCTGCCGGATACCGCAGCTTCAAAAATGTATGTAATGTCCAGAGTCGAGGATGTTCTCAACCAGATATACAACTACGACTATGCCACCATTGACCTGCTGACCAGTTATGCCAAAACATCCTATGTGGATGACAAATTTGAGGCTTTGATGAATACAGGTTCTGCCTTTGCACCTGTGGTGTTCACAACCACGGAGCTTGCCGCACCAAGCTGCAACAAGTACTATTCAGACTGTCTTGACGATTTCAGAAACAACAGGCTGGGTGCTTATCTGAGAAATGTTGTGAACGGCAAGGTGTCATCATTTACCGTTACAGGCATAGAGGAAACAGATTCTTCCCTTATTTATACCTGTGTGATATCCTCCGGTTCTGTGGTACAGATAACATACAACAGCAACTTAACTATAGATGTCAGTGCGGTATAGAACTGCTGCACAATTAAAAAACAAAACTTACAGAAGATATCAGAACATAATATCCCTGTAAAAAACTGCAAGTACCAACCTGAACACAGAAAGTGCTATGGTTGGTACTTTTTCAAAAAAGGAGAAAAACTATGATTTACGGCAACGATTTATCCCATCACCAGAGCGCTGACGCGGTCATTCAGCTTGCAGAAAAAGGCAAGACACAGTTCCTTATCTTCCGCACAGGCTTCGGCACATACTCTAAAGACAAAAACTTTGCACGGTATATCCGCGACAGCGAAGAAAAAAACATACCAAAGGGCATCTACCACGCAAGCTATGCAGGCACAGTGCAGGAAGCTGTTCAGGAGGCGGATTTCTGCATCGGTCTGCTGGAAGAAACAGGAGCAAAAACAGAAATGCCCGTGTTCTATGACTATGAATACTTTTCCGCAAAATACAACGAGCAGAGAGGTATCGGCACAACACCGCAGCTTGTGCAGGAACTGACAGAAGCCTTCTGCGAAAGGGTGAAACAGCGCGGCTACAGGGCAGGCGTTTATTTCAACAGGGACTACCTTGTGAGATTTTACACAGAAGAATACTTCAAATCTCATCCCGATTACGCCACCTGGTATGCCCGTCCCGGCTATGCGCAGCCCGATTATCCGTGCGACTTGTGGCAGTATGCCAGCGATGACGGCACGGCAGATTTTGGCTACAAGGGCGCCATTGACAAAAACATCCTTATGAACAGTAACATTCTGCTTTCTGCCGCAGACAAGCAGGACAATAAGCTGCAGGAGGAAATCAGCAGGCTGGAGAATGCCCTCGCAGAAGAAAAGGCTGCTGCGGCGGCTTACAGGGCAAAGGTGCAGTCGCTGACAGACAAAACGCAGGCACTTTCGTCTATGCTTGCCGCAGAAAAAAGCGGCAGAAAACAGAGCGAAAAGGAAAAGCTTCAGCTTGAGAACAAGCTGGACAGAATAAAACAGATTATCGGAGGTTAAAATTATGAAGAATATTGACAGAATCAGATTTGCATTTATCGCAGTTTTTACAGCCATAAACAGCTTCCTCGGTTCCCTTGCGCTGCCCTTCTACATTCTTGTGGGCACAAATGTGGCAGACTACATAACAGGCATTGTGGCGGCAGTCTACCGCGGCGAAAGGGTGTGCAGCGATGTGGGCCTGCGCGGCATTGCCAAAAAGGTGTGTATGTGGCTGCTGGTGTTGATTGGCTTTGTGCTGGACTATCTCATTGTGCAGATGGGCCACACAATGCATATTGAAATTTCCGCCGACTGCATTGTTTCGGTGGCGGTTGTGTTCTGGCTGCTGGCAAACGAGCTGATTTCCATACTGGAAAATATCAGCGATATAGGCACACCCCTGCCGCCGTTTCTCACAAAGCTGGTGGAACTTGTCCGCGAAAAGACAGAGGAAGCCGCAGATTTGGGCAAGGAGGTGTAGCGTATGGCAACAACTGCACCTGATTCCGTAAGCGGTTTGATATATCACAACGATGACAAAAAGAAAAAGAACAACAAGGAACAGCAGAATCTGCAGACTGCCGCAACAACCCCTGCGGCATCGCAGAAACCTGCGGCCAGCGGCGGAGGCACAAAAGCCTCCGCTGCACCGAAAACCACACCCACCGTCTACGAAGACCCAGTAACAAACAAAAATGCACAGAAGGCGGCGGAAAGAGCACAGAAAGCCGCAGCCAAGGCACCGTCCAGCCTTGATGTGTCCTATGATACGCAGCAGACGGTTGCACAGAAGCGTCAGGAACAAAAAGATGCACAGTGGATGGGCCTTGGCAACCCGCAGGGCAGTACGGCAGAAACAGCAAAAAGCAG
>JAFSCM010000025.1 GCA_017436765.1 Oscillospiraceae bacterium | reverse complement strand
GACTGCGGCTATATACAGCACGAACATACAGCAGGTGCAGACGGCAGATGTACCTATCAGATAGGCGATAAAGTGTGCGGAGTGTGTGCACATGCAGGCGATTTGGATTATGAACCGTGGACTGAACAGGAACACGACGTATACTGCGGTGTATGTGATATCTGGATGTACGATGAAGAGCACACCTGGGACGATGACGGCTTATGTATACAATGCGGCCAGTGTTCACATGACGGCGGCATTTACTATGTACAATATTCATTTGAATACCACGCTGTATGCTGCGAAATCTGCGATGAAATTATAGATTATGAAGATCATATATGGGGTGATGACGGCTACTGCACACAATGCGGCGAATGTCCTCATCTGAATACAAAACCTGTGCCGTTAGATGAAGAATACCACTGCGATATCTGCACAGACTGCGGAGATTATTCAGATGCCAGTGAATATCATATCTGGGACAACGGTGTATGTGAAATATGCGGATACTTTGTACATGAACACGAAGCCGGCAGCAGTGAATATCTGGATGTTTTTTACCACAGCACATACTGTAAAACACAGCCTTGCTATATACAGGAATCAGAATCTCATGATTATTCTCAGGGCGCCTGTCTTGTCTGCGGCTCAGAAAAACCAACAGGTATTTTTGTTGCAGGCAAACTTATTACAGACGGAGAATATGTGGACTGCAATGGCAATACAGGCAGCACACAGCCTGCAGGCGGCTATGCATACTATAAAAACGGCAAACTTACACTGAACAACTTTGTCTTTGACGGTGCAGGTTATGTGGAAGAAGATGATGTATCCCCTGTAATCTATATCAGACAGGATGTGGAAATTGTACTTGAAGGCGAAAACTCCCTTACCAATCCTGAAGATGATGTTATAAAAGTGTTTTATGGCGATATTACCATCGGCGGCACAGGCAGCCTTGCACTGACCACAGAAGATGATTATGATGGTATAGACCTTACAGACGGCAATCTTGTTATCAATAGCGGCACCATTACAATAGAAGCTATTGACCACGGCATTGAACTGGATGCAACCTGCACAGAAAACAAAGCAGCAATCACAGTAAACGGCGGTAAACTTGACATAACCGCAGGGGATGACGGCATAGATGCTGAAGATGATGTAACCATCAATGGCGGTACAATTAATATTAATGCCGACGACAATGCTGTTGACAGCGGTAAAAATGTAGTCATCACAGGGGGCAAAATATACCTTACAGGTGAAGATTACGACGGCATAGTAGCCTATGAAAGTATCAGTATTTCCGGCGGATATATGGAAATCAATGCCTATGATTCCGGTCTGAGCGGCGAAAAAATAGATATAACAGGCGGAAATATACTGATAGACAGCATTTACCAGGCAATGATGGCAAACAGCAGCTTAACCATTTCAGGCGATGCCAAAGTGGTAGCCCCTGAAAATGCAAAGGTTGAATATATTGAAATTTATGACGAATATTTCCTGGTGGACGAAAACGGGGAAATAGTATGTTATACAGAAATCCTCAGCCACAGACACGACTGGCAATATACTGCAGCAGGTGCAACAATTACCCTGACCTGCAAAAATGCAGACGGTGACTGCTATGATACAGACGGCGGCAGCATAACCCTTGTTTCACCGGGTGATACAGTGTATACAGGCCAGCCTGTTGAAGCAGATTATATTGATAATATTAAAACAGCAGATGTCAATTCAATCATGTTTACTTACACAACTGAAGATGAACTGACAGATGGTGTGCCTGTAAATGCAGGTACATATAAAATTACTCTGGGTGTGGGTGATAAGCAAGTAAGTTCGGAATACACTATTGCCCCGGCTGAAGTAACATACACAGCACCTGAACCGACAGCACTTGACTACACAGGTGTACAGCAGCAGCTTATAGCAGCAGGTACAGCCGAAAACGGCACAATGTACTACAGCTTTGACGGCGAAAACTGGATGACAGATATACCGACAGCCAGAAATGCCGGCACATATACAGTGTGGTACAAGGTTGCAGCAGACAAAAACTACACAGATGTAGCTGCACAGTCTGTTGAAGCTGTAATCAGCACAGCAGAGCTGACACTGGAATATGTAACTGTGGAAGGAAAAACCTACGACGGCACACCGGACGCACAGGTTCAGCAGATTGTTATCAGCGGCATTGCAGCAGGCGATGATGTAGCAGCGGATATGTCCCGCGTTAAAGCACAGTTTGCAGACAAAAATGCAGGCTTGGACAAAACTGTAGCGGTTACAGGTATTGTACTTAAAGGTGCAGATGCAGCAAACTACTCTCTTGCGGAAACATCGGCACAGGCAACAGCAGATATTATCCCTGCAACAATCAAAGTGGAAGCAGCAACAGGCCAGTTTAAGGTTTACGGTGCAGAAGACCCTGTGTTTGAATATACAGTAATCGAAGGCAGACTGTTCGGCAATGATGTGCTGGAGGGTGCAATCTCCCGCGAAGACGGCGAAAATGCAGGTGAATACGATTTCAGTATCGGCACACTTGCAAACAGCAACTACGACATCGTATTTGACAATACAGTTAAATTTATTATTCAGGCTGCAACACCTGATTTAAGCGGTGTGACAGCAACAATCCCTGCAAACAGCACGGATATAGCTGAAATTGTGTTTGCAGGCGCAGGTGTACCGGGTACATATACCGATATCTTTGCAGAAGAACTGGTATGGGGAGAAAATGAAGTGACATACCTGTTCAACCCTGACGATGCAGTAAACTATACAAAGGAACAGGGTACAGTTAAAGTTACCGTAACAGATACAATTGCACCGACAGGCTCGGTTTCCGTAAATACAAACAGCTGGAACAGCCTGCTGAACAACATTACATTCGGCCTGCTGTTCAACAGAACAGTGGATGTGAATATCTACGGCAGCGATGCACTTTCCGGTGTGGCAGCAGTGGAATATCTGGAATCTGCACAGCCTATGACCCTGGAACAGCTTAAAAATGCTGACAGCTGGACAGCAGTTGTGAACAATAAAGTAAGGGTGACAGCAGAGGACGCAAAACAGTTTATCTACTATGCACGCATTACCGACAGAGCAGGCAATGTTACAATGATATCCTCTGACGGTATGGAATACGACCTTACACCGCCTGCAATCGGCGGTCTTACAGACGGCGCAACATACTGCACAACACAGAAATTCACAGTAACAGATGCACATCCGGATTATGTGGAAATCAACGGCATCAGAACAACAGACTTTGTTCTTGCGGGCGACAGGGAAGAAAGCTATGTAATCTATGCAATGGACAAAGCAGGCAACTTCTCCGTAATCACAGTGCATATGGAAACAATCGACAAGCTGGATGATGATATCGGAAATCTTACAGAAGATACAGTAACAGCTGATGACAAGGCAGATATTGAAGCGGTAAAAGAAATTCTGGCAGGTGTTAATCAGGATACAGCAACAGAAGAAGAAAAAGCGCTGATTGAAAATATCAAAGACTTTGTTGAAGGTCTTGAAAAAGCTATCGAAAAAACAGAGGAAGAAGTTAAAGCACTGGAAGATGCTCTTGCAGGCTATGACAAGGATACTGTAAAGTCCACAGACGAAGCTGATGTTGACCAGCTTATCTCCGACCTTACAGAAAAACTTGATGATGAAAACCTTTCCGCAGAACAGAAAGAGACACTGACAGAATCCCTTGAAGAAGCAAAGGCACTGGCAGAAAAAATCGACAGAGGCAAACAGGCTCTTGAGGATGCAAACAATTCTGTTCCTGCAGTTGATACAGAAGATGTAACAGCTGATGACGCAGAAGATATTGCAGCAGCAAAAGACAAACTGGAAGATATCGTAAACAGCGGCAACTACACTGAAGAAGAAAAACAGTCTGCACAGGATCAGCTTGAAAAAATTGAAGAACTGGAAAAGGTTATCGAAGAAACAAAAGAAGCTGTTGACGAGGCAGCAAAGGCAAACGATGACTTTACAGCAGAAAATGTAAAATCTTCCGACAAGGCTGAAATTGAAGAAAATATTGCAGAAATAAAAGCGGTTCTGGAAGAAAAGGCAGATAATCTGACAGAAGAACAGAAACAGGACCTTGAAGCGGCAAAATCAGCTGCGGAAGAACTGCTGGAAGAAATTGCAGACAACGCCAGAGTGCTGGAAGAAGTGCTTGAAGCGGAAAAAGCCACAACAAAAGACAACTATGCTGTTGATGACAAGGCAGACCTTGAAGCAGCGGCAGAAGCCCTGAAAGCTGCAGCAGAAGATGAAAACTACACTGAACAGGAACAGAAAGCTGCACAGGACGAACTTGACCGCATAAACAGCATTGTCAGAGATATCGAAGAAATTGAAGAAGCAGAAGACAATGCGGCAGAAGCTGCAGAAAAACAGAACGGCGTTCAGGTTGTTCCTGACAACAGGGAAGCTGTAGAAGCAGCCGCAGAAGCAAAACAGGCTTATGACCGCCTTGACGAAAGACAGAAGGCCCTGCTTGGACAGGAAACTGCAAAACAGATTGATGACCTGTATCAGAAAGCGACAGCCTTTGAAATTATCAAAGGTGCAGACGGCATCTGGACAAAAGGCAGCAGCAAAGGCCTTGAATTTACAGCCAACGGCAACTTCAGTTTCTTTGAAGCAGTAGAGGTTGACGGTGAAGTAATCGGTGCCGGAAACTACACAGCAGTGGCAGGCAGCACAGTGGTGACACTCAAGGCTGAATACCTTAAAACACTGGAAACAGGCAAGCATACCCTCGCTGTTGTTTACAGTGTTGGCGCGGACGAACACAGCACTGATGAATGCGAGTTCACAGTAAAGGCAAAACCTAAAAAATCCGATTCTGCAGCCGAAACAACACCTCCGGAAGACAATGTTCCGCCAACAGGTGACAGCACAGATACTCTCGGCTGGGCACTGGTAATGCTCTCCAGCATGGCAGCACTTGCTGTGATTTTCAAAAAGAAAAAAGAATATGAAGACAGATAAAATCTGATTTCAGGATAATACTGTCCTGCAAAAAAACGAAACACCGCCGGAAACGATAATTTCCGGCGGTGTTGTTTGTGTTTAAAAATTTTATGATATATGATACAATAAATAAATAGAAATCATAACTCTGCACATAATTACGGGGAAGATTATGGAAAACAAAGCAAATCAGAAGAAAATCTTCAATATAATCTTTGCAGGCGGCAGTGTGCCGCCTATGATAGGTGCGCTCAGTGCACTGGAAAACGGACAGGAAACCCATGCGTATATCGAGCGCGGCAGACTGTACAACGGTATTGAAAAACTTGATAATTTCTATAACATAGGCTTTGATACAGACAAGACAAAATCCATCGACAAGGAACCGCCTTTTGTACTGACCGCACAGAGAATAAGGGAGCTGAAGGAAAGATACGGCAGCTGCTTTTTTAATCTTTACACCAACGAAAGCCGCGCTTTGCGCTGTGCGGCGGTTGCGGCAAATGCAGGGCTTAAAAAGAGCGAGTTTCACATCTATATGATGGAGGACGGCATAGATACCTATAAAAAGCTGGACTATTTTTACGGCGGAAAAACTGCCTATCAGCCGGTGCGCAACCTTCTGTTCAAAATCACAAAAAGAGAATGGTTTTCCATCGAGGCAGCAAAAAAAGTTTCTTCAATGATAAAAAATACCCATAAAGGTATTGGAAAGGCTGTTAAAAAACAATTTGATATTTCTGCATACAGCCTTTTTGAAAAGGATGTTGCGGCAGCAAAAAAACTTTTTGCTGAAATTATGTCCCAAAACAATCACCGCTTTGACAATCCGCTGTTCAATCCGAACTACCGCTGGCCATTCCCTCTTTCCTGTCTGGAAAATTTCACATACCTGCTGCAGAGCAAGGACAAGGTGGACAGCATAATAAGCGCCACAGAAAACATAAGACTTATGGCGGCTTTCGGTGTCGGCGGAACAGATGCAAAAACATCTGCCCATACAAAAATAATATCACGCAGCCTTCCGCAGAGGGTTGCGGCACTGGATGAAAAGCAGAAGGAAAAATACACCACACTGGTATTTGACCGCTTTGCGGAAAACCTGGACAGAAGCATCGGCAGAAAGGAAAGGGCAGGGCAGAAAGCTCCCGACAAAAAGCTGATATACATAAGCTCCAGGCTGGATACTATGTTTGTTCATCCCGTTACAGACAAAAAATACGGTATCGGCGGCATATCCGCCACCGAAAAACTGCCGCAGAGCTACGCACAGCTGGACAAAAAATACAAATCAATGTTCCTTTTTGCCAAGGAAGAAGATTATAACATCTTCCGCGGTACGGTAAAGGAAATTCTGGAAAGTACAGATGCACCTGAAGAGATGATAACAAAATCAGCGGCAAAGGTGTTCAATATATATGCGGACTACACCTTTACAGCAAAACTGCTGTACTTTATCTATGGGGAAAGGTATGACCTGATACTGAAAAACCACCCTATGACAGATATCGGCAACTCTGCAGACTGGCGTGAATATTACCGCATTGAATATGCAGATGGCAAAATTCTGGATACAGGCAGATGCCTTGATACAGCCCTGCAGAACTTCCACAGCAAAGATACCACAGGCAGATATACAGGTTATGTAAACGGCGGTGTATCCACCGAGAACTTTGAATATCTGGGTATGGATATATCCTTTGCGGGCCAGCCGTCCTCCGTTTACAACGGGCTCAGTGACAATGCAGAAATTCCGTTTATAATCACAGACGGAGATGCCGACATCACAGGCGGCGGTTCATCACAGGTTGCCTATTCCGCTGTTTCAGGCAGATATCTTGCAGGGCAGATGAACTACACCGATAAAAACGGAGCAAAACAGCCTGCGGTATTCTACAATACAGGCAATATCCTGAAAGCCTGTGCTGATATTGCAGAAAAGCACAGTGAAACCGCACTTGCAGACTTTTATGCAGAACTGTTCAGAAACTGGCTTTCATCGGTACATCCCGGAGCAAAGGATATTGACAATCAGGGCTTTGCAGTAAAATAAAGACAAAAATAAACTCTCACCCCGAAAAAGGTGAGAGTTTTTTGCTGTTATTTTTTCTTTAATATTTTTACTGCAATCTTCAGCAGGCTGACGGTTTT
>JAFSCM010000024.1 GCA_017436765.1 Oscillospiraceae bacterium | reverse complement strand
CGTGCAGTAAACGGCGTTGACATCGCTTGTCAGATTGCTTCCGACAACATTCTCGGTGCAGAACTTGCAACACAGTACATCGTTGATATTCTCGGCGAAGGCGTTGAAGTTGCAGAACTGGAAGGTATCCCTGGTGCATCCGCAGCTATCGAAAGAAGCCAGGGCTTCCACAACGTTGCAGACACAAAGCTCAACGTAGTTGCAAAACAGACAGCTAACTTTGACAGAACACAGGGTATGTCCGTAATGGAAAACATCCTCCAGGCAAACGGCAACATTAAAGCTGTATTCGCAGCAAACGACGAAATGGCTCTCGGCGCAGTTGAAGCAATCAGCGGCGCAGGCAAACAGGTTATGGTAATGGGCTTTGATGCAACAGATGACGCTATCGAAGCTATCAAAGCAGGCAGAATGGCAGGTACAATCGCACAGCAGCCTGCACTCATCGGTTCCACAGCTGTTGAAAACGCAGTTAAACTCATCGGCGGCGAAGGCATTGCAAAATCCATCCCTGTTGAAGTTACCCTTGTAACAAAAGACAATGTTAACAATTTCTAACACGGAGTATTCCTTATGAAAGTATTATGCATAGGTTCAATGAACCTTGACTTTGTTTACAGTGTTGACCACATTGTTGCACCCGGCGAAACAGAGGCTTCTGCAAGTCTTGATGTTTTTCTCGGCGGCAAAGGTATGAACCAGTCTGTTGCCCTTGCAAAAGCAGGCGCAGATGTTTATCACGCAGGTCTTATCGGCGAAGACGGCAAGGTTTTCCTTGATGCCTGCACAGAACACAATGTAAACGGCAAACATATCAGAGTTGTGGAGGGCAAAACAGGCCACGCAATTATTCAGAGAGACAAAAATGCACAGAACTGTATTCTTCTTTTCGGCGGTGCAAACCAGCTGCTTACAGAAGAATATGTGGACAGCGTGCTGGCAGATTTTGAAGCAGGAGATATCCTTCTGCTTCAGAACGAAGTTAATATGCTGCCATACATTGTGGACAAAGCCTATGAAAAAGGTATGCAGATTGCCATCAACCCGTCTCCGTACGATGAAAAGCTGAATGCTGTTGATATGGCTAAAATCAGCTTCTTCCTGCTCAACGAAGTTGAAGGTGAACAGGTAACAGGCCACGACGACCCTGACTATATTATTGCAAATCTTCTCGGCCTTTATCCTGAAGCCAAAATTGTGCTTACACTGGGCAAAAACGGCGCAGTATATGCAGATAAAAACCAGAAGCACTACCAGCCTATCTTCAAGGTACAGGCTGTGGATACAACTGCAGCAGGCGATACCTTTACAGGCTATTTCCTTGCAGCAGTAAGCGAAGGTATGGATGTTCCTGCAGCACTTAAAATGGCTGCAAAGGCATCTTCCATCGCTGTTACAAGAGCAGGTGCCGTTCCAAGCATCCCGCTCAGAGCAGAGGTAGAAGCAGCACTGGCTGAATAGTTCAAAACTGTATACATATAAAAAATCAATCCTGTCTGTGAAACGGATATTTCGCAGGCAGGATTTTTTTGTGTAACTTTGTTACGGATATTATTGAAAAAATAATATATATTATAATAAATTGATAACAAAAAGATTTTGTTGTATACTTATATAGTCAAAATTAAAAGGCGGTGCTTTATGCAGTATATAATTTCATTTCTTGAAGGTATAATAACCTTTATTTCTCCCTGCCTGCTGCCTATGATACCAATCTACCTGTCCTACTTTGCAGGCGGCGGCGAAAGAACAACAGCAAAAACCCTGAAAGGTGCCTTTGGTTTTGTAACAGGTTTTACCATCGTCTTTGTGGCAATGGGCGCACTTGCAGGCACATTGGGCAGCTTTCTTATCAGATATCAGACAGCGGTCAACATAGTTTCAGGCCTTCTGGTAATATTTTTCGGTCTTAATTTTATGGGTCTTTTCCGCCTCAATATATTCAGCGGCTCAAAAGGTTTCGGAACACAGGGCGGCGGATTTTTCCAGTCAGCACTGTTCGGCGTAATCTTTTCTGTGGGCTGGACCCCATGCGTAGGTGCCTTTCTCGGCTCTGCACTGGTTATGGCTTCACAGCAGGGTCATACGGTGGAAGGCATGTTTATGCTTCTCTGCTACTCCCTTGGCCTTGGCATACCGTTTATCTTAAGCGCAGTGCTTATCGACCGTCTCAAAACAGCCTTTGACTTTATCAAACGCAACTACGGCATAATCAATAAAATCAGCGGCGTGCTGCTGGTGGCAGTAGGTATTATGATGATGACAGGCACTCTGGGCAGGCTGCTCAGCGTGCTGGGATAGGAGGATATATGAACAGTAAAAAGGTAATCGTGCTGGTAACAGTACTTTTTATTGCCCTGCTCGGAGGCGCTTTCCTTCTCTACGACAGACTTGCAGAGGAATATAACCCTGATATGATGATAGAAACAGATTCATCCGAAATAGCAGGGGACAGCGAAACCGAAGGTGAAGAACAGCAACAGAAAACCCTTGCTCCCGACTTTACCGTATATGATGCAGAGGGCAACGAGGTAAAACTTTCGGACTTTTACGGCAAGCCTATGGTTATCAACTTCTGGGCAAGCTGGTGCGGTCCCTGTCAGATGGAGATGCCGGAATTTCAGTCCGCATACGATAAATACAAGGACGATATCAACTTTGTAATAGTAAATATGACCGACGGCAACCGTGAAACTTTAGAGACTGCATCAGAATTTATCAGCGAAAGCGGATACACCTTCCCTGTATACTACGACACAGATATGGACGCGGCGGCAACCTACGGGGTGTACAGCCTGCCTACAACCTACTTTGCCGACAGCGAAGGATATCTTCTGCTTTACGCAAAGGGAATGCTTACAGAGGATATGATGGCCCAGGGCATAGGCGCAATCTATACAGAATAAAAAACAGACCACTGAACAACATAAAATATGGCTGTTCAGTGGTTATATTTGTTTTACAGAATATACTCATTGTAATATTTGGAATTTATATTACGAAAATGTGGTTGGATTCGGCTTTAACGGCTTTATACAGGCTGTCTGAAAGACTATAAAAATCACTCGTTCAGCAGTGAGAATCTCACATGGTCTTCCCACACGCCGTTCACCTCAAGACATCTTCTGGAGATGCCTTCCTTTTCAAAACCCAGCTTTTCCATTACCCGCAGGCTTCTTGTATTGCGCGGCATAACATAGCTTTCAATGCGGTGGAGGCGCAGAATCTTCCAGGCAAAATCAATAACTTCGCTTACGGCCTCTGTGGCGTATCCCTTGCCCTGATGTGCAGCACCTATTTTATAGGAAAGATAACAGCTTTTCACACTGCCGAAAAGCACATTGGAGATACACACGGTGCCGATAATTTCATCATCACCTTTGCGGCTTATCCAGAAGCGGAACTCCTCACATTTCTGGCTGGCCTTGTCTTCTTCCTTTAAAATCTGCTTCATACCCCATGCGGTGTAATACTCTTTCGGCCTGTTGGGTTCTGTGTCGGCCAGTGCCTTTCTGTTGTCAGTATTGAACTGTGCCACCCTTGCGGCAAGCCTTGGATGGCTTAAGGTCAGCACAAGACGCTCTGTAAATAAACGGTACAAAATACTTTGTCTCCTTGTAAATTTGTTCTTGCAAAAATGCTTTTTTCATATTACTATATTTAATATAATATAAT
>JAFSCM010000023.1 GCA_017436765.1 Oscillospiraceae bacterium | reverse complement strand
GGTGTTCCGCACAAGAATAGAGCTGCGTCAGATAGGCGTCCGTGATGAAAGCAAAATGATGGGCGGCGTAGGTGTATGCGGCCAGCAGTTCTGCTGTTCCCGTTTTCTTTCCGACTTTACACCTGTAAGCATCAAAATGGCAAAGGAACAGGGCCTCAGCCTTAACCCAAGCAAAATCAGCGGCAGCTGCGGCAGACTTATGTGCTGCTTAAGCTATGAACAGCCTGCTTACGAATATCTCAACAGCATCACACCGGGTGTTGGCAGCCTTGTAAAAACAAGCGAAGGCAACGGCATCGTTACAGAGGTAAGCCTGCTTAAAGGTCTGCTCAAGGTCCGTCTTGACAAAAACAAGGACGGCCTGCCAAAAGAGTTTGAACTCAAAGATGTAACAGTGCTCAAACGGGTTCACGGCAGTAAAAAAACAAATTCCGCAGATCAGGCAAGCGAAAAGGAACTTCGTGCACTTGAAGACTGACGGTTTAATAATTGAAGATGTTTTGAACAGGGAAACAGGTCATTTAACCTGTTTCCTTTTATTCTGTGCTGAAAAATGCCGGAAATGTGCAGTATCACAGGATGAAGCAGTGATGTGTGCCTGTGGCGTACAGGTGTACTGTTACCTTAAATAATGAGCATTTTCACGGTTTTTTAGCAGTTTAGTTTGATTATTTGGACAATTAGCACAAGCTAACTTTAGAAAAATTAGTGAAAATGTATAGAAAAGGCTTGATAATTTTTTGATTATATGTTATATTAAATTCAGCATTAACCAGCTTTGATGGTTAAAATAACGTTATTTTAATATGGAGGAAATTATTATGGCATACAAAATTACAGATGCTTGTATCGCTTGCGGCGTTTGCGCAGGTGAATGTCCAGTAGGCGCTATCTCTGAAGGTGATGGCAAATACGAAATCGACGCAGGTGCTTGCCTCGACTGTGGCGCATGTGAAGGTGCTTGCCCAACAGGTGCTATCGAAGCATAATTATCAGTACATAATTAACAATCGATAAAAGGTATCTCCCCAACAGGGGAGATATTTTTTTGTGCATATTCCGCCGCTGTAAAGGCCTGATATATAACAGATATATATTTATAATTGTAAATTGCACCGAAAAATGATATTATAATATGGATAAGCAAACATTAAAGATAATTATGCTGTACATCTTAAAGATGCACAGCATAGTCAGAATAAATTCCGAAAGGCAGAACTATGTCAGGTGTTATTTATGTTGTTGCCACACCTATCGGCAACCTTAACGATCTCACTCCAAGAATGAAAGAAGCTTTTGAAGCGGCAGATTTTATTGCGGCAGAAGACACCCGCGTTACAGTAAAGCTGCTTAACCACATGGGCATAAAAAAACCTATGGTAAGCTATTATGAACACAATCTCAAGGACAAGGGCGAATATATAATCTCACGCGTTATGGCAGGGGAAAACTGTGCCGTATGCAGCGACGCGGGCACTCCCTGTATCAGCGACCCGGGTGAAATTCTGGTAAAGCAGGCACATGCCAACGGTATACGCGTTATCCCTGTAACAGGTCCGAGTGCGGTTATTACAGCGCTTTCGGTAAGCGGACAGAATACAGGCCGTTTCTGCTTTGAAGGTTTTCTCTCCACCGCCAAAAAACAGCGCCTTGAACATCTGGAGCAGGTTAAAAGCGAAACCCGCACAATGATTTTTTACGAGGCACCCCACAAGCTGCTCAATACCCTCAGGGATTTCAAAGAGTATTTCGGTGCTGACCGCAGCCTTACAATAGCAAGGGAACTTACCAAGCTGCACGAACAGATATGGCTTACCACAGTGGGACAGGCACTGGATTTCTATACCGAAAACAGCCCTAAAGGGGAGTTTGTGCTTATCGTTGCAGGGGGCGTTTTTGAAACAGCCGAAGCAGAGCTGACACTGGAACAGGTGGCTGAAAAGTGTATTGAAATAATGGAAAGCGAAAATCTTCCGCTTAAAGAGGCTGCAAAGCAGGCCTGTGCAAAGACAAAATTTTCCAAGAGCGAGGTTTACAGGGCAGCACAGAATCTCAGGGGGTAACAACCTATGAAATGGCTTATAATCAGCGATACCCACGGCTATTATGCCGAACTATGCACAATACTGGAAAGAGAAAAGGAGATAAAGGATATTATCTTCCTGGGTGACGGTCTCTCCGATATAGACAGGGCAAAGATGGAATATCCCGACCGCAGCTTTACCTGCGTAAAGGGCAACTGTGACCTGTTCAGCAAGGCACCGTCCATGGATATACTCACACTGGACGGATATAAGGTGCTTATCACCCATGGCGACGGCTTTGATGTCAAAAGCAGCAAGCTGGGCCTGCGCCGTGCCGCTATCGGCATGGGTGCTGACATTGTGCTGTACGGCCATACACACAGGCAGTATTACGAATATCTTGAAGGGTTGTACATCTTCTGCCCCGGCAGCGTAAAACCCGAACCGGTAACGGGATATATACCAAGTTACGGTATCCTTGATACTTCCGACGGCTATCCCGATATCTACAACTGCGAAATTATATAGAAATAAAGGAGCGTTCTGCGCTCCTTTTGTTTTACAGATTATTGTCTTTTATACAAAATAATGCTACAATAAAATGCAATGTATTTTTTATTATAAATTTTTACGAGGTCGATTTATGTTATTCAACTCGGTTCCTTTTATGATATTTCTGCCCATAGCGGTTATCCTTTACTATGCCGTACCGCAGAAATTTCAGAAAATATATCTTCTGGCAGTAAGCTACTATTTCTATGCCTGCTTCGATTTAAGGGCGGTGCCGTTTCTTGTGGCGGCAACCCTTGTCAGCTTTTATGCCGCAAAGGCCATAGAGACAAAGGAGGGCAAAGCCCGTACAACAGCAATGCTGCTGGCACTTGCAGTAAACATAGGTATGCTGCTGTTCTTCAAATACTGCAACTTCTTTGCGGAAAACATCGTGGCACTGGCAAACCTTTTTGGTGCGGATATAGAGTTCCGCCGTTTCTCCATTCTTATGGTAACCGGCATCAGCTTCTTCACCTTCCAGAGTGTAGGCTATGTGGTGGATGTGTACCTGAAAAAAATCAAAGCGGAACACAACCTGCTTACATACTCACTGTTTATCGGCTTTTTCCCTCATGTGCTGGCTGGGCCTATCTCCCGTGCGGCAAAACTTATGCCTCAGTTTTACAAGGAGCATAATTTCAATTACGACAACCTGCGCACAGGCCTGCAGCTTATGGCAATAGGCTTCTTCAAAAAAATTGCAGTTGCCGATGTACTGGCAATGTTTATCGGCGCAGTGCACAACAACCTGACAGAATATTCGGGCCTTATGCTCATCTTTACGGCATTTGCCTATTCAATCCAGCTTTACGGCGACTTTTCGGGTTATTCCGATATCGCCCGCGGCTGCGCAAAACTTCTGGACTTTGACATTGTGGACAACTTCTCCACACCTTATTTCTCCACTTCCTTCAGCCAGTTCTGGACAAAGTGGCATATCTCACTTTCCTCCTGGTTCCAGGACTACATCTTCACCCCTTTTGTGTGGACAAATCCGCTGAGACGCTTCGGCTTCAGCAACCCTCCGGTTATCATCGGCATCTGGCTTGTGTTCCTTACCAGCGGTCTGTGGCACGGCAGCGCCTGGACCTTTATCATCTGGGGTGTTCTCCACGCAATCTACCGTACAGCAGAGGATTTGAAACGCAAATACTGGCGCAAGCCTGACAAGCGCCCAAAACCGCTTAAGTTCTGGGCAAAGGTGGCAGGAGTGTTCACCCTTGTAACCTTCAGCCAGATTTTCTTCCGCGCCAACAGCGTACAGGATGCTTTCTGGTATGTGGGACACCTGTTTACAAACCTTTCACCTGCAGTGTTTGTATCCGACCTTTACAAGGCAATCGCAGCAGGCTTTGACGCAACACCGCTGCTTATCTATGCATATATTGCATACAGTGTTGTTGTAACTGCCGTTATCGTGTATATGGACTGGTACCGCCAGTTTAAACTGAAAGGCAAATGCCTTACACTTGCGTTTGATAAGATGAAACAGCCTGTGCGTCTTTTCTGTTACTGGGCACTGGTACTGCTTATCCTTGCAGGCTTTATTATGCAGAACGGCGGCTACGGCGCATCTGCAAGTTTTATATACGCAAACTTCTGATTTAAAAAATTAAATAAGAAATTTTATGTCATTCTGAACGGATTGGGGAATCTCCTTGTTTAATCAAACAATGGGATTCTTCACCGCAGCCCTTATCAGAATGACTTTTTCTTTTTTGCAACTCACAATATCGCCCTTATTCAAATAAAATAAAACAAAAGAAGGTGATATTTTGAATGCTTTTTTATCGGTTGACAATATACAGATGATTTACCAGACCCCTACGGAAGAAACAGAGGCGGTGAAAGATGTATCCTTTTCTGTGAGAAAAGGGGAGTTTATCAGCATTGTGGGGCCGTCAGGCTGCGGAAAAAGCACACTGCTTTCGGCAATAGCAGGTCTTACACCGCAGAACAGGGGAACAATCACAATGAACGGCAGGGACATTTCTCTCTGCAGGGAAAGCATAGGCTATATGTTCCAGACGGATAACCTGCTGCCCTGGCGTTCCATATACAGAAATGTGCTTCTTGGCCTTGAAATACAGAAAAAGCTGACAGAGGAAAATATAAACTACGCAGATGAACTGCTTAAAAAATATGACCTGTGGCAGTTCCGTGACAGCTACCCCAACCGCCTTTCAGGCGGTATGCGCCAGAGGGTTGCCCTTATTCGTACACTTGCCCTTAAACCCGAACTGCTTCTGCTGGACGAAGCATTTTCTGCCCTTGACTATCAGACAAGGGTAAAGGTGAGCGGTGATGTCTATGATATCCTTAAAAAAGAGAACAAAACACTGGTTATGGTAACCCACGATATACCCGAGGCGGTTACAATGTCAGACAGGGTTATAGTGCTTTCAAAACGGCCTGCCGTGGTGCAGAAAACGGTGGTGACAGATTTCGGCAGCGGTGTGCGCAGTCCGGTATCGGTCCGCACCGACCCCCGATTCCAGACCTATTTCAACATTATATGGAAGGAGCTGACATAGATGAAAAAAACGCTCTCTCCAAGGGAAGAATATCTGTACGGCATCAGAAAAAGAAAAAGGGCGGTGCTGACAGTTCAGCTTATTATTGCAGCGGCATTTATATTTGTATGGGAATGGCTGACGGCAAAGGGCATAGTGGACCCGTTTATATTTTCATCTCCCAGCCGCATAGCAGATATGTTTGTTATTATGGTACGCTCTGACCTTGGCTGGCATATAATGATAACGGTGCTGGAAACTGTGACGGGCTTTCTGCTGGGGGTAATACTGGGGCTTGCAATAGCCATAGGCCTGTGGTTTTCCCCTTTTGCGAACAGTGTGGCAGCCCCTTTTCTTGTAATACTCAACAGCCTGCCCAAAATTGCTCTTGGCCCTGTGATTATAGTGTGGGCTGGCGCAGGCGTAAGCAGCATTATCGTTATGGCGGTGGCAATCAGCCTTATCGTAACAGTGCTGGAGCTTTCGGGCGGATTTGTATCCACAGACAAAAAGCTGCTTATCACCCTGCGCAGCTTCGGTGCCGACAGAAAACAGATTTTCACAAAGGTTGTGCTGCCCAGCAATATTCCCGTACTGTTCCAGAGTCTCAAGGTTAATATCGGCTTAAGCCTTGTGGGCGTAATAGCAGGGGAATTTCTCGTTTCAAAGGCAGGGCTCGGATATCTCATTGTCTACGCAGGTCAGGTTTTCAGAATGGACCTTGTGATGATGAGCGTGATAATCCTGGGATTTATCGCATTTGCTATGTACTGGGCGGTAAATTTTGCCAGACAAATAGTGGAAAAGAAAATAAATCACGATACATAAAATCCGCAGTTTTACTTTTGCCGCAGTTTTACGGATGTGGTACGGCGAATACATACATCAAAAAATCGGAAATTTAACCGCACCGTAACATTCTGCATCAGAAGATAAAATATGCGGAAAATACTATAAGGAGATTTATTTTATGAAAAAAATTATAGCAGTAATTTTATCAGCGGCGCTGCTGTGCTTAAGCCTTTCCGCCTGTGGAAAAAGCGAAGCCGAGCCAATGAAAAAGCTGGTGCTCAGCGAGGTTACCCACTCCATATTCTATGCACCGCAGTATGTGGCGATAAACGAGGGATATTTTGCAGAGGAAGGGCTGGAGATTGAACTGGTAAATGCAGGCGGTGCCGACAAGGTTATGACCAGTGTACTTACAGGTGCGGCAGATATCGGTTTTGCAGGAGCGGAAGCCTGTATATATGTTTATCTGCAGGGAAAGGAAGACTATCCAAAGGTTTTTGCACAGCTTACAAAGTGTGACGGCTCCTTTCTTGTAGGCAGGGAAAAGGCGGAAAATTTTGACTGGGCTTCCCTCAAAGGCAGCACAATTCTCCCGGGGCGCAAAGGCGGCATGCCGTATATGACACTGCTTTATGCCCTGAATAAAAACGGGCTCAGCGTGGGGAAAGATGTTTTCTTCAACGATACAATTCAGTTCAATGCAATGACAGGTGCTTTTTTGAGCGGAGAAGGGGATTATGTAACGGTGTTTGAACCGTCTGCCACAGATATTGAAATGCAGGGTAAAGGCTATATTCTGGCGTCTGTGGGGGAAGCAGGTGGCGAGGTGCCCTACACTGCATATTTTGCACAGCAGAACTATGATGCCGTAACACTGCAGAAGTTTACCGATGCCATAGCAAAGGGACAGAAGTTTGTGGCGGAAAAATCCGCTGCGGAAATAGCACAGGCCATAGCACCATCCTTTCCCGAAACGGATATTGCGGTTATCGAAACTGTTGTACAGAGGTACAAGGATATAGGAGCCTTCAGCGAAAACCCTGTAATGACGGAAGAAGCATTTGAACGCATTACAGATATTGTGCGCAACGCAGGGGAAATAGGGGCAGAAGATGCTGTGCCTTTTGAGGCGATAATTGACAACAGCTATGCAGAAAATGCAGTTAAATGACAAAAAATTCCTGTCAAATTAATATCAATGGTTGACGGCATAAAAAAATAGGTATAAAATAAATAAGATAGCTATGGAGCATTTCTCTTATAGCTATCTTTTTTGATGAAAGAAACAAAGAGGTATTGATATGAAAAAAGTTCTGATGATAAACGGTTTTCCAAATGAATTCGGCTGTACATATACAGCACTCAAAGAGGTAAGTGACAAGCTTGAAAGCCACGGTATCGAAACAGATATTCTCTACCTCGGTAAAGATGCAATCCACGGCTGTACAGGCTGCGGTGCCTGCTATAAAAGCGGAAAATGTGTGTTTGGCGACAAGGTAAATGAAGTGCTGGAAAGCCTTGACAACTACGACGGAGTGGTTATCGGCAGCCCTGTTTACTACGCAGGTCCAAACGGTGCGCTCTGTGCATTTCTGGACAGACTGTTCTACGCTTCCCGCGGCCGTTTTGCAAACAAGTTTGCAGCAGCGGTGACAAGCTGCCGCCGTATGGGCAACACAGCAGCGCTGGACCGTCTCAACAAATATTTTTCCATCTCAAAGATGCACATCGTAGGTTCACAGTACTGGAACGGTGTTCACGGCAACACACCTGAAGAGGTAATGCAGGACCTTGAAGGTATGCAGATTATGCGCACACTGGGCGAAAATATGGCCTGGCTTATCAAATCCAAGGAAGCAGCACAGCACCATGGCGTGCCGGACCCGTTCTACGGTGAAAAGAGAGTGGGTACAAACTTTATCAGATAATTATGTCACTTTTGACAGCAAAAGAGAAGAACACAGCAGCTTGCTACGCAAAAAATGCTTGCGCATTTGCAAAATTAACCATTTTGCCTGCTGCAACCTTGCAATGCAAGATTAATCACTTTTCTATATTACAAAGTGATTTGCATTTAGCTACCAAAACTGCCGCTGTTGCGAGGCAGCGGACCCCCGCGGAATAAGTACTGCAGGGTCGCTATTGTGTGGCGCTTTCGCATACAGGTCCGTATGCAGCGCGCCATTCGTTTTGTGCAAATCGGGCGACAATACATATTTTATATAAGGAGTGGACACCCCTCCGTTCCACCACCCCGTTTATTTATAAGGAGAAAAAATGTCAAGATTCGGTAAAGATTTATCAGAAGGCAGCGTTTCCAAACAGCTCATAAGCTTTTCGGTGCCTTTTCTTATATCCAACCTTGTACAGAGTCTGTACAGCGTTGCGGATATGCTTATTGTAGGTAACTTTTCAGGCACAGCCGCAGTTTCGGGCGTAAACATCGGCAGCCAGATTACCCATGTTCTCACAATGCTTGTTCTGGGCTTCTGCACAGGCGGCACAATCCTTGTTTCCCAGTATATGGGCGCCCGTGATGAAGAAGGCGTAAAGGAGACAATATCCACCCTTATCACAGCGCTGCTTGTGGGCGGTATTGCAATTACATTTATAATGTTTATGCTTATCGACCCATCCCTGCGTCTGCTGGAAACCCCTGCGGAAAGCTACGGCGAAGCAAGAGACTATCTTGCTGTTACAATAGCAGGTATTCTGTTCATCTTTGCCTACAACGCTTTTTCCGCTATTCTGCGCGGTATGGGGGACTCCAAACGCCCGTTCTATTTTGTTCTCATCTCCTGCATCGTAAACATAGTTCTGGACCTTGTGCTGGTGGCAGGTTTCGGTATGGGCGCAAAGGGCGCAGCGATTGCAACAGTTGTCTCCCAGGCGGTAAGTGTTATCCTCTGTATTATCTACCTGCGTGCAAGAGACTTTGTTTTCGACTTCCGTATTGCATCCTTTAAAATTAACAAAACATACCTTGCAAAGATACTTAAAATCGGCTCACCGTCCGCAATCCAGAGCGGCGTTACCAGCATCTCCTTTATGTTTATCACCACACTGGTAAACCTTACAGGCGGTGTAAACGCTTCTGCAGCGGTTGGCATTGTTGGCAAGTTCAACAGTTTTGCCATTATGCCTGCCAGCGCAATGAGCGCTTCTGTTTCCACAATGTGTGCACAGAACATCGGCGCAGACAAATGGGACCGCGCAATCAAAACCTGCAAAATCGGCACATCCATTGCGTGGGTTATCGGCGTTTGTATCTTCACAGTTGCACAGCTTTTCCCTGCACAGATTCTCTCAATGTTCGACCGCAACCCTGATATGATAGCATACGGCATCCAGTATATGCGCGCCTTTGCCTTTGACTATATCCTTGTTCCGTTTGTATTCTGTGTAACAAGTCTCTTTACAGGTGCAGGCCATACAGGCTTTGCAATGTTCAGCAATATGATTTCCGCCCTGTTCCTGCGTATCCCTGCAGCATATATTTTCTCCACTTTCTTCGGCTTTGGTCTGTTCGTTATCGGTCTTGGCGCACCATTTTCTTCTTAATGCATTGTTTTGCTTATCCTTATTTACCTTGCAAGCGGCAGATGGAGAGTAAACAAGGTTATCAGAAGATAATTGAATTTACATATTGTAATATAACTGAATAATACAACAAATGGTATCGGTTCTGATGTTCTGCAAAGAAGTGTCAGATACCGATACCATTTTTAATGCAATAAAAAATCCGCCTTATACACACGGACAAAGTGTGTTAAAGCGGATTTGTTTTTTTATTTGTTTTCTACGCGGCTGTAACGGTCTTCATATCTTTCGATATCGTCTTCACCGAAATAGTCGCCAAGCTGAACCTCTGTAAAGATAAGGGTTTCATCTTCGCTTGTGTTTGTCATGCGGTGTTTGCAGCCTTTAGGAATAAAGAAGGAAGCACCGGGATAAACTGTGTGCACAGATTCGCCAATCTGGATTGTGCCTGTGCCTTTGACAATCTGCCAGTATTCCTCTCTGCGCTTGTGGCTCTGGAGGCTCAGCGCCTGTCCCGGCATAACATAGATAACCTTGGACTGATACATATCATTCAGCACGGTTGTCTTGTAAAAGCCCCACGGACGGGTGAAGATTTCGTGTTCAAGAATAATATCGTCAAGGCTTGAAAAGTCAAAGTCTGTGGAGAACATAATGTCTTTAAGCAGCAGTACATTGAGATTGCGGCGTGTGATAATGTTGATAAGATGCCCCTCTCTGTCCATAACAGGCAGGAAAGAGAATTTTTCATCCTTGAAAGCGTCCACAGCATCGGAAAGACGGCTGTCCTTGTCAAGATATGTGATGGTTCTGCATACGGAGTTTTCAACAGAGTCGTTAAGGTCGTTGCCGCGCAGGATACTGCGGCGCACATCGCCGTCGGTCAGTGTGCCGACAACCTTGCCTTCGCCGTCTGTAACCACAAGAAATTTAACCTTGCGGTCGTTCATCTGCTGCAGGGCATCGCGCAGACTGACATTGTTTTCGATAACATGTTTTTTCATTGTTGCAATTCCTTACTTTTTAATGTTGGCAATAATCATTTCTGCCACTTCTCTTATTGCACCTTCGCCGCCCTTTGCCTTTGTGATGTAAACAGCGGCATTCTGTGCAACAGCCATACCGTCAGCCACACTGCAGCCGAAGCCTACAGCTTCTATAACGGCAGCATCGTTGCGGTCATCGCCGATATATGCAATTTCGTCATATTTAAGGCCGTATTTTTCGCAGATAAGGTTCAGAATTTCCATCTTGTTGCTGATGCCGATGTGACATTCGTCCGCTTTAACCTTAAGGGCACGGCGCTGTACAAGACCGATTTTTTCACCTGTGATAATGCCGAATTTAATGCCGTTTTCCCGCAGCATGGCAATACCCATACCGTCTTTGGTGTTGAACTTTTTCAGTTCATCCCCGTTTTCGGAATAGTACATACCGCCGTCGGTAAGACAGCCGTCACAGTCTGTAAGCAGCATTCTGATTTTTGAAAGACGGGAGTCTTCATTTTTTGCACTCTGTTTTTTGAGAAGATGTTCAATAACAATCCAGTCACTTGGTTCGTCAATTTCAAAGTAGGTTTCTTCCGCCATTTCGTGCACGCCTACCTTTCCGCTGAGACGGCATTCATCACGCAGGAAGTTTTCGCGGCTGTTGATGTAGAATGCACCGTTTTCAACCAGATAACCGTCAAATTCCTGACGGCGCGGACGGGCGCGGAAATCATAGTTTGTAGGCACAAATTCGCCGTCTTTGCTCATCCAGTTAAAGCGCTTCTGGCGCACTACACTCAAGAGAGAATCATAGCCGTTTTCTTCAAAGCTTATGATAGCTTCTGTCAGGTCATCGGCAGTCAGCAGCGGACTTGTTGCCTGAACGAGAATAAGCTGTTCAAAGTCTGTGTATGTATTTGCAAAATAAAGCATAGCACTTTCTGTGCTTGCTGTGTCTGTTGCAGTTTCAGCAGGGCGGTCAATGCAGAGCAGTTTTTCTGCACAGTCATTTTCCATTATATATTCGTTAACCTTTTCCTTGATGGCGGCACTGTCTGTACAGAGATATACTCTGTCAACCTTTGGGCAGTTTACAGCTGCATCAAGGGTCCAGTAAACCAGCGGTCTGCCGTTGATTTTGCGGATATTTTTAAGAGGAATGGATTTGCTGCCGCCTCTTACGGGAATAAAAACAACATATTTGTCCATTTTATAGCTTTCCTTTTCAAGAAATATGCTTTGTTACAATTGTTTATAATACGACATATCAGCAGTGACGGTCAGAGCCACTGCTGATATAAAATTTTTATTATTTGCCTCTGTATTTGAGCTTGTCTCTCTGTACCTGTTCGATTGGGAGAATTTCGCAGGATTTGTAGCTGAGAGCTTTGTGTGTGTCGTTAAGGTTTTTAACCAGCAGTCTGAAATCTTCCGGTTCAAGGCTTGCTGCGTGGTCTGTGCCTTTCCATGTGCGGTCAAGTGTATAGTGGCGTTCGATAACTTCTGCGCCGAGAGTGTAAGCAGCAATGTCAACTGCGTGGCCGATATGGTGGCCGGAGAAGCCAATCTGTTTTACTGTATCGCCGAATTTTTCTTTAAGGCGTTTAAGTTCCATAAGGCAGATATCTTCGTATGGAACAGGATAGCCGGAAGTGCAGTCGTAAAGAACCAGGTCTTTGTTTCTGCCGTTTTTAACAAACAGTTCAACAATCTGTTCTTCTTCAGCATGTGTTGTCATACCGAGAGAAAGCTGAATTTCACCGCCGTAGTTGTCGCAAAGCCACTGAAGCATTGTAAAGTGGTTGTTGCAGGCAGATGGAATTTTCATAAATCTTGGGTTGAGAGGAGCGATTTCCTTTGCGGATGTCAGGTCCCATACAGATGTGGAGTATTCGATACCTGCTTCATCACACCATTCTTTAAGCTGACGGTGCTGGTCTGCTGTGAATTCAAGAAATTCGCGGTGTGCGCCGTATGTGTCGCCGTAGCTGTTTTTTGGATTTGGATGAGGAGCATTGTACTGTTCAGGTGTGAGCAGTTCTTTATTGCATCTTTTCTGGAATTTTACTGCGTCTGCTTTGCAGAAATGTGCTGCTGTTCTGATAAGGTCTCTTGCAATTTCCATCTGACCCATATGGTTACAGCCGATTTCTGCGATAACAAAAGGTTTATTGTATGTGCTCATAGCGGTTATTCCTTTCTTTATTGTAAATTGGATTTGTAAACTTAACTTATGTTTATATATTATCATATTGAAATGCCATTTACAATTACAAACTTTACAGCCTGTAACATTGTCACACAGCATATCAATCTTTAAGCAGTAATTTATAGTCGATAAACTGTTCTCTTTTAAGTTTCAGCGGATATTCTGACCAGTCATCTGCAATATCTGAAATGCCGTCAATATCCACAGAGGTTATGGCATCTTCGGTGTACAGCGGCTCAAAACCTTCTGCAACAATGCGGTAAACCTTTCTGCCCATAATGACTGCAGTGGAAAGCACCGAGGATATTGTGCCGAAAACCACACGGCTTGTGCACATATCCTCCATCAGTGTTCCCGCAGCACTGGAGGAAACCTTAATGCCCATATCTTCAAGTATGGGTGTGCATTTTGCCATCATTTTAGGGTTTATTGCAGGCGGGAAACGCACCAGCACATCCCAGCCTGTCCTTTCGCCCAAGGTTTTAAGCTGAGCAAAAATCCTCTGCTGCATTTCAAAATTGCTGTTGAACAGTTTTTCGTCATTTTCCTCCATAATGCCGCTTACCATATAGACAATCTGATTTTTTGCGTCATACTTTGCATATTCGGCAGTTGCCTTTTCAAAGTTTGTCTCGGGGTTGCCTATGGTGTAAAGCTCCACCTTCTGCCCGAACATCGGCTGATATTCATAAAAGTTTCTGTGAAACTCAAGGTCGCTGTCGCTCCAGCAGCCGAAGCTGTCGGTGTAGGCATAGCGGTAAATAGGCACAGGGCGGTGGCTGGGGTGCATGCACCAGGAGGCGTGGTGCTCCATCTGCCTTGTGGGAATACCCAGGCGGTGACACACATCCAGCATTATGACATCACGGAGATTGAACTGGTTTATGGTGATGTATCTTTCGATATCGTATTCTGAAAGCAGGGCGGAAAGGGTGTTTATCCTTTCTGTATATGCAGCCTGCAATTCAGAAAAAATCTTTTCGCTTTTTTCGGGATAAAGTGAGCAGTTTTCCCTGCTTTCAACCAGCTGTGCAATAAATGCGGCGGCGCTGAGCACACACTCTTTCAGCTTTTTGCCGCTGACGCTGCTGTTCAGGACAACAGGCTGTGCGGTGTACTGCATACTGTTGAACTTTATGCCACTGCGGTTTACTGCAGGGCGCACATCGCATGGGGTCAGCAGGTGGGTTACGGCAGAAAGCTTTCTTATTTCATTAAGGGAAGCTGCATATCTTGGGCTGTGGGCAAAGGTGGAGGACAGCATAACTGCTTTTTTCTTTGGAAGTTTTTTTGCTTCTGCAGAAAGTTTTTTAAACTTTGCCTTGCGCAAGGCTCCCATGACGGCGGAAAGTCCGCTGCTGCCCAGCTCCTCGTCATAGCTGAACAGGGCATCAAATCTGCCCGTTGTGATATAGCGGGTGTTGATGTCCAGAAAAATCAGGGCAAGAACAGGAAAAATATCGCGGTATTTTTCCATATTTGCCTGGCCAAGAATACTGCCCAGATGCCTGTAAGCGTCGGGATATACAGGTTCTCCGCCTTTTATCCAGTTGTAGCTGTCGTTTTTAATCATAATTTTATCCGTTATATCAGTTCCTTGAAGCTGTCCACAATTTTGTGGATTTCTTCATCGGAGAGATAGTTCTTTTCTGTACGGCTTCTGTAATATTCTTCCAGCTTGCGCACTTCCTTCATGCTGAAAAGACCGTTTTCGCGGCGGTATTTAAAGGAAGGGTGCTGGATATTTGTGACTTTTGCAATTTTGCACCACAGAACATTCAGCGGTGAACGCCAGAAATTTGTATATTTTGCTTCAAACTCGTATCTGTCCTGCTGGGATGAATATTCGTTGAAGTTTTCGCTTTTGTAGGTTGTGCTGTGGAAGGTTTCTTCCATACAGTCTGCCACACGTTTGTAGTTTGGCACATCTGTCTGGTTGTAACATTCGTTCATCAGACCGTCATCAATAGGCTGTGCAAAAGCATCGGACGGCAGCTGCAGGCTTTCCCTGAAACCGTCATAGGTCTTTATGGAATTGCCGTTTTCAAACAGACGGTATGTAACGCGGTGGTCAAGGGGGACAGGCTCCAGTACAAAGGACTGTTTGCCTGAAACATAAACTTCTGCCGCAGCGGTGCTGGTCCAGTTGTAAATCTTGTCACAGGCCATAATCCAGTGCTTGATAGGCTCTTTTGAAAGACAGAAAAAGTTTTTGTTTTCCTTTGCCAGCTGCAGCAGAAAATCTGCCTCTGCTTCTGCAGGGTGGGCACGGTAGATAAACTGAATGTCAGGGAACTCTTTGCAGGCCTTTTCCATCCAGTCTGCAATGGCTTTCTGGCTGTCTATTACACTTTTTGCGTGCACATCGCTGAAGTCCACACTGCTCTTTGGCCTTGTGTTCAAAGGCAGGGAAGTGTAGGAGAAGGATGAGATAAACAGCATTGTTGTTTTTGCTGTATCAAGGCCGTTGTCCGCAAAAAGTTTGTCTTTTGGGATAATTCTGCTTCTGAATTCAGGACGGTAAAAGTCCAGCGGAATACATCCGCACACATTGAGAAATTCTTCAGGCACACCGAACTTTGTCATAAGGCGGTTTTTTGTGTTTTCGCCCCAGCAGATATGGCGGGTTTTAAGGCTTTCTCCCCAGAAGTCCCAGCTTGTGGTGCCTTCGCTTTCCACATAGCCGTTGTGGAGAATCTGCTCCCACTGCATATTCACAACTTTTCTGAACTTTGTGGCAAAGTTTGTAAAGAACTTATAGGTGTTGCTGCTGTAACAGGCAGAAACCACAACAACCTCTGCGTCATAGTCTTCTTCAGGGTTGCTGCAGGCGTGCCAGCTGTTTATAAAAGCGGTGGTGTAGCCCCGTTTTTCCAGCTCGGCAGCAAGCAGACAGATATTTTCAAGCTCTCTGTTGCGAACTTCGTATATAAATAAAAAGTCAACTTTTTTCATAGATAAAATCCTTGGTATGAAATTATATTGCGGATTTCAAAAGAAATCTACTGCGTAACTTCCATATCTTCAATAGGCAGAAGGATATAACCCCATTTGCCTGCATCCCAGCGGAAGTTGCCGATACCTTCATTGTCGGAAATTTCAAAACCGAAAGCAGCCTGCAGGTCTTCGTGATAGCGCACTGTACGGCCTTTCATTGTGGCAAGGCGCACATCACAGAAATATTTGCCCGGTGCAAAGCTGGAAAGGTCCAGCTTAAGGTCCACATTTGCATTTTCGCAGGGTTCTGCGCTTATTGCGTCGGAAATATATGTGCCTACAAGGTTTGTGCCTGCATATCTTACAGAAACAATGTAGGACAAGTTCTGTACAGGCTGGATGATTTTGGTGTTGAAACGGATTTTCAAAAATTCGTCCGCACTGCAGGTAAGGTTGTCCCTTTCGATAACCTCAAGGCTTGTAAGTGCAGCCTCCTGGCTTCTCGGATATGCTTCAGGCTGCTTGAAGCTGCGTTTCATATCAAAGCGGAAGGATTCTTCGGAATAGATGCGGATAGCTTCTTCAACATCGCCGTCAAAGATAATTTTGCCTTCCTTCATAACGATACAGCGTGTGCACAGCTGACGGATTGTGGACATATTGTGGCTTACATAGAGAACTGTCTTGCCTTCTTCCTGTGCGGCGTGGCTCATCTTTGCCAGACATTTTTTCTGGAAAGCAACGTCGCCTACGGCAAGAACTTCGTCCATAATGATGATATCACTTTCAAGGTGTGCAGCAACGGAGAAAGCCAGCTTTACATACATACCGCTGGAATAGCGCTTAACAGGGGTGTCGATAAAGTCACGGCATTCGCTGAACTCGATAATTTCGTTCATCTTTGCATCAATTTCAGCCTTTTTCATACCCAGGATAGTACCGTTCATATAAACATTTTCACGGCCTGTAAGTTCCGGGTTAAAGCCTGTGCCAACCTCCAGCATACTTGCGATTTTGCCGCGGATGACAATTTCGCCTTCTGTCGGTGCAGTGATACGACTGATAAGCTTTAGCATTGTGGACTTGCCCGCGCCGTTGATGCCTATAATACCCACAGCTTCACCGGGATAAACCTTCAGGTCAATGCCGTTGAGAGCCATAAATGTCTGGCCTATCAGGCGTTCGTGGCCTATTTTTACATTAGGGTCAGGTCTGCCGTGCTTTCTTGCCCAGTAGGACTGCCAGTCGGCTTTAAGTGTTTTGCCTGTAACCTTACCCATGCGGTAACGCTTTTTAAGTCCTCTTATTTCAATGATAGGTTTCTGTGTCATATTCTGTTCCATCTCATCACCTCAAATCAAACTGTGTCAACAAAGGTCTTTTCAACCTTGCCGAAAAGGGCTATACCCAAAAACAGGCAGGCACCTGTAACCACAAAGGAGAGAATCCAGCTCCACAGCATAAAGCTGCCGCTGCCAAGGAAAGCCCATTTGAAGTTGTTCAGAATAGGTGTCATAGGGTTGAGCAGCAGGATTTTGTACATCCAGCCGCCTGTGAGGGACATTGGGTAAACAACAGGGGATACATACATCCACAGCTGCATACCAAGGCTGATGATAAAGGAAAAGTCGCGGTATTTTGCTGTGAGTGCGGAGAAGATAAGGCCAACACCCAGCGCCAGCAGTGATGTCTGCACAAGCAGCAGAGGAATAAGCAGCATCTTAACGGAGAAGGCCAGTGGGCTGCCTGTAACAATGTAGAACACAAAGAATAACAGCAGTGCAGCAAACTGAATCATAAAGTTTATAAGACAGCTTATAGCCTGTGAGATAGGTGTTGCAAGGCGCGGGAAATAAATTTTGCCGAAAACATTTACATTTGCATAGAAAACATTGGAGTTGTTCTGCACGCTTGTGGAGAAAAGGCTCCACAGGGAGTTACCTGTCATATAGAACAGAAACTGCGGTACGCCGTCGGTTGAGATACCTGCAAACTGACCGAAAACAAATGTAAAGATAACACTGGTGATAATCGGGTTGAAAACAAGCCAGGCAGGACCGAGAATTGTCTGTTTGTAAATCAGCTTGAAGTTACGCATAACAAATTCTTTTATAAGGTCACGGTATTCCCAGATTTCTCTGAGGCTGAAATTAAACCAGCCTGTGGGCGGACGAATGATAATTTCTTTCTGGTTTTCCATATACTCGAAATTCTCCTTGATATATTAAAAAGTTTAAATTTATTTTTTGCGGACAGCGCAGAGTATTTCTTCGGTTTTATCTGCGGCATATCCGATGGTTGCGTCGTAAAACAGCTCCGAAACTTCTTCAAAGCCTATTGTTCTGCCCTTTGCACTCAGCAGAAATTCCTTTGCCGCCTCTGTATCGGGGGCATAGTCGCAGAGGGTAAAGCTGAGAGGATATCTGTCAAAATATTCCCTGCTGGGGCAGTTGTGTATTTTCTGCACATTCAGCACAGGCTTGCACAGTGAGAAATAGTCAAATATCTTGCTTGGCACCTGATTGTCCAGTGTATTGGAGATGTTCAGCAGTATATCGGCTTTTTCCATTGTGGCCACAGCTTTTTCAAGGCTGACAGCCTGATGATGAATGATATTTTCAGGATATTTTTTTATAAACGGTACAAGAGCTTTGCTGGTGCTTGTACCGAGAAAATGAAGTTTCAGCGGAAGTCCTGCCTCCATCAGCTTTTCTGCAGTCTGCAGAAAAAGGTCAGGATTGCGGTATTCATCCTCCAGCAGTCCGCAGAACAGCAGGTTGATATGATTCTGGTCAAAATCAAACACACTCTGTGCGCTGCTTTTCTGTGCAGGGCGGATGTTGGGAAAGTTCATCGGTGTCAGCTTGTCTGCAAAAGGCCTGTATGCCTCGTGTTCAAGATAAAGTCTGTACAGTGCATGGGTGGTGATTATATGTTCCGCAAAGCTGAACAGTTCCGTTTCTTCCTTTATGTGCAGCGCTTCATCCTTTGCAAGTTCTGCATCTCTGTGCAGCCCCCATGGGTCTGCCTGATAAAGACATATGGGAACAATTCCTTTAAGCGCTTTTGCAGCATACATAGCTTCGGTAAAAGGCATATAGGACAGCACTGCAACATCAAAATGCTCCTTCAGCACCAGTTCCTTTACCTTTTCGCCGTAAATCTGTGCCCTTTTGCTGCTGTCAAAAAGGGATGAATAGCGGTAAATGAGCGCCGCGCCGTATACAGGGTGCTTCAGCACAAAGCTTTTCCTTGCGGATGCCCTGGCGTTTTCACCCAGAGAAGCGGAATATCTGTCAAATGCAAGCTGTGCCCTGTCCACTAAAAGTGAACTGTTCATGCGCACCATTGTCACGCCGTTTTCCACAGATGTGCCTGCTTTGCAGTCGGCGGCAAGGCCGCACATTGTACAGCTGTGTCCTTTCGTGACAAGCTGGGCGGCAATCTGGCTGATTATCTTGTTGGTTGCAGAAAAACCTGCGTTCAGTTTGCCTGTGGCAAATAAAATCTTCATAGTTTATACCTGCAAAAATTCTTTTACTGCGGCGATAACGCTGTCCTGCTCGTTCCTTGTGATGTAAGGGCCTATCGGCAGGGAAAGACAGGTACTGCACAGCTGTGCTGCATCTGTACAGCTGAAAGGCTGGTACGGCAGATATTTTTCCATAGCAGTCTGCTGGCTCATCATCTTCTGATAGTAAACCATTGACGGGATACCCCTGTCGGCAAGGTGAGCTTTAAGTCCGTCACGCTGTGAAGAATCTTCAAGCAGTATGGTGTACTGTGCCCAGGAGGAATAATAACCTTCAGGCACCTGAGGTGTTTTTACAATACCTTTAAGGTTTTCTGTATAGTACTCTGCGGCTGCGTTTACATCATCCAGCTCATAATCTGCAAAGGCGTGCAGTTTCGGCAGCAGCACGGCAGCCTGTATTGTATCAAGACGGCTGTTCATGCCGATGCGGATATTGTCATATTTATCATCTGCGTTTTTGCCGTGTACTGTATAGGAACGCAGCAAAGCGGCATAGTCGTCATTGTCTGTAAAAACTGCACCGCCGTCGCCGTAACAGCCCAGCGGTTTTGCAGGGAAAAAGCTGGTGGTTGCAATATGGGCAAAGGAACAGGCCATTCTGCCACTTATATTGCCGCCGAATCCCTGTGCAGAGTCTTCGATGATAAATAAATTGTATTCTTCTGCAATTTCTGTAATTGCATCATAGTCTGCAGGCAGGCCGAAAAGGTCAACTGTAATAACAGCCTTTGCATTCAGCTTGCCTTCATTTTTTATATATTCAACAGCTTTTTCAAGGCTGTCAGGATTCATATTGAAAGTGTCAGGGTCAACATCGATAAAAATTGGTGTTGCCCCTTCGTAAGCCACCGTTTCAGCGGTGGAGAAAAAGGTGAAATCAGGCACAAAGACACAGTCGCCTTCGCCCACGCCAAGCACCATAAGTGCAAGGGTAAGGGCATCGGTGCCGTTTGCACAGGTTACACAGTGCTTTACACCCACATATTCAGCCAGTTCCTTTTCCAGCTGTCTGACCTTGGCGCCTGAAATGAAGTTTGCGTTTGTGCAGACCTCTGTAATGCCGCTGTCAATTTCAGCTTTCAGAACTTCATACTGTTTTTTCAGATTGCGGAATTCCACTGTCAGACCTCCTTTAAACCTGTTTCGCATCTTTCGTATCTTCTGCCGCATTTATGGCAGGCTAAATCTTCGGCGAGTATTTCGCCGCATTCGCATACCCAGCCCTTCTGCACAGCGGGAACCCCCAGCATAAGTGCGTGGTCAGGTACATCCTTTGTCACAACGGCACCTGCACCGATAAGGGCGCAGCGGCCTACTGTTGTGCCGCATACCACAGTTGCATTTGCACCTATGGATGCCATTGTCTTTACAAGTGTTTTTTTATAGCCTGCAGGGCCTTTTGGATATCTTGCCCTTGGGGTAAGGTCGTTGGTGAATACCATACTCGGACCGCAGAATACCCAGTCTTCCAGTTCAACACCCTCATATACAGTTACATTGTTCTGTATTTTTACCCCGTTGCCTATAACGGCGTTGTTGCCTATATTTACATTCTGTCCCAGAGAACAGTTTTCGCCGATGCGGGCACCATTCAGCAGATGGCAGAAATGCCACACCTTTGTGCCGTCGCCTATGGTTACATTTTCATCTACATAGCTGCTTTCGTGTACGAAAAATGCCATACTAAAATTCACCTTTCATATCGGTTGATGCAAAATCGCCCAGCGGCAGAGTAACCGCCTGCTTTGTCTTCTGGCTTTTGTAGATTGCAAGAATCATTTCCAGTGCGTCCTTGCCTGCCTGTGCATCAACGTAAGGCTTTCTGTCTTTTTCTATTGCTTCTATAACATCACGGTAAAGGCTGGAGTGGCCGTTGCCGTATACATTTTCTGCTTCCTCGTGGAAGCCTGCCTTGCTGTCGGCTTCAGCCCTGAACTGCCATACATCTATGGCGTTGGTGCTTTTGCCGCCCAGCTTTACTGTGCCGTCCTCACCGAAGAGGTAAAGTGTTTCTTCAAGATTCTGGGGATAAACATTTGTTGTGCCCTCAATGGTTGCAACGCTGCCGTTTTCAAACTGAACAACTGCAACGCCGATATCCTCAGCTTCAAGATAGTCGTGCTGGCGCTGTCTTGTCACGCCGTAAACGGAAACAGGCTGGCTGTTCATCATCCATCTCAGCAGGTCAATGCCGTGGATGCACTGGTTCATCAGACAGCCGCCGTCCTGTTCCCAGGTGCCGCGCCAGGGTGCCTGGTCGTAGTAGTTGCGGTTGCGGTTCCAGCGCACATGGATGGACCCGTGGCTGATTTTGCCGAAGCGGCCGCTTTCCACTGCGTTTCTCATCTCCTGAACTGCAATATTGAAGCGGTTCTGGTGGCAGGCAGAAACCTTAAGGCCCTTTTCTTCGGCTTTCTGAATGATTCTGTCCGCATCGGCTATGCTCATTGCCATTGGCTTTTCGATGATAAGGTTTACACCCATATCCAGACAGTCAAGGGCAATCTGTGCGTGCTTGCCGCTTTCTGTTGCAATAGCCGCAAGGGTTGGTTTTTCAGCCGCAATCATCTTCCTGTAGTCTGTGTATCTCTTTATGGATTCATCATTTTCAAGGCCGTGCTTTGCAAGGAGAATTTCCATATTTTCAGGCACAATGTCGCATACAGCAACAAGCTGGAGATTGTTGTCCTTTACTGCTTTGATGTGGTTTGTGGCAATTCTGCCGCAGCCGATGAGAACATATTTCATAGGTTTATCCTTTCGGATTCCCCGCAGGTAAAAGCGGGGAATATATTTTTATAAATTTTCGTTAAAACAGACGATTTCAGACTGCGCAATTACAGCAGTTCGATATTTTCTCTGTTTTTAACATTTTTCATTGCGTTCTTTGTGTCGAACACAGCTTTTGCGTTTCTCTGTACCATATCATAGTCAACATTTGTATGTGCTGTTGTAACCATAACAAGGTCTGCGGATTTTACAAGTTCTTCTGTAAGTTCCTTTTCACCGGTAAAGTGTCTGCCGTCGTGTGTGTAGTATTCGCTGATAAATGGGTCAAACCAAACAACTTCTGCGCCTGTTTCATTCAGCTTGTCGATAACGCGCAGTGCAGGGCTTTCGCGGTAGTCGTCGATATCCTGTTTGTATGCAACACCCAGAACGAGAACTCTGGAGCCGTTGAGGGATTTTTTATGGCCGTTGAGCACCCTTGCAGCTCTGTCAACGCAGTAGCTTGGCATATTGTCGTTGATCATCATACTGCTTTCAATCATACTTGTGTGGAAGCCGTATTCTCTTGCTTTCCAGCTGAGGTAGTATGGGTCAAGCGGAATGCAGTGACCGCCAAGACCAGGACCCGGATAGAATGCCTGGAAACCGTATGGTTTTGTCTTTGCGGCGTCGATAACTTCCCACATGCTGATGCCCATCTTGTCGCAGAGCATACAGAGTTCGTTTACAAGGCCGATGTTGATGTTGCGGTATGTGTTTTCAAGGATTTTTTCCATTTCAGCAACTTTAGGACAGCTTGCTTCAAAGATGTCACCGTCCAGAACATGGCGGTACATTTCGCTGATAACCTCTGTTGCGTCCTTGCCGATAGCACCTACAACTTTAGGTGTGTTTTTTGTTTTGTAGATAAGGTTGCCCGGGTCAACGCGTTCAGGGGAGAAACCGAGATAAAAGTCTTCGCCGCATTTAAGGCCGCTGCCTTCTTCAAGGATGGGGCGCAGCAGGTCTTCTGTTGTGCCAGGGTATGTTGTGCTTTCCAGTACAACCATAGAGCCCTTTTTCAGATATTTTGCAACTTCTCTTGTGCTGCTTTCAACATAGCTGATATCAGGCTGCTGGTGTTCATCAAGAGGTGTAGGAACACAGATGGCAACAAAGTCCACATCCTTTACAAAGGAAAAGTCTGTTGTTGCGGAGAACATACCGCTGTCCACGATAGCCTTGAGGTCTTCGTTTACAACATCGCCGATATAGTTTTCGCCGCGGTTGCACATTTCAACTTTTTTTGCCTGCACATCAAAACCTATTGTTTTGTAGCCTGCTTTTGCTTTTTCAACGGCGAGAGGAAGACCAACATAGCCAAGGCCTACAACGCCAACGATAATTTCTTTGTTTCTGATTTTTGTAAGTAAAGTTTCTTTCATGTTCATAAGTACACAAATCTCCTTTAAATTTGTTTCAGCATCTCCACAACGCGCTGTGCGTTTGTTTCGCTGTTGAAACTGTTCTGCCAAAGTTTATATGAATTATCGCCTTTTTGTTTTCTTTCTTCAGATGAAAGGTGATAAAAATCTGTAATTGCCTGTGCAACTTCTGCGGCTGTGGGATTGGAAGATAAGAGTGTGCCGTTTTGCTGTGTTACAATTTCAGGTATGCCGCCCACATCGGTTGCGATGCAGGGAATGCCAAAGCTTGCCATTTCGGAAAGGCTCACAGGCACACCGCCCTCGGTGGAGGAGGTGGTTATAAATAAATCAACAGGGTTTTCCTTTACCCAGCTGATGTATTCATCGTTGGGAACATAGCCCATAAAAT
>JAFSCM010000022.1 GCA_017436765.1 Oscillospiraceae bacterium | reverse complement strand
TTATATGACAAAAAAAGAATTGACATTTGGCTTTTTGTGCTATATAATATTATAGCATTGTTTCGGACCTTTAGCTCAGTTGGTTAGAGCATCCGGCTCATAACCGGACGGTCCACAGTTCGAGTCTGTGAAGGTCCACCAGAAAAGTCTCAGTCAGAAATGGCCGGGACTTTTTATTTTTTTGTGATACTTTTCTTTCATAGGGAGACTATTTGCCCGCCGCAGACGGCACACCCTTGTCACTTCGTGACATTCCCTCACAGGGGGACCCTCTTGACGCAAAATTTTAACGGCAGGCTTAAAAATTCTGCTGTCACCCACTTAGATGAAAGTGCGTGATGACATACGGCCACGCAGCTGTGTACATAACAATTATTTCATTCAGCGCACATAACATATAAATTGCACTTAAAAAGCACAGGTTTTCGCCTGTGCTTTTTGCTTTTATACATATTCTCTGTCAATTTTTATAACCGTTCTGTACTGACCTTTATCCTGATTTGCCATAGCCTGTGCAACAAGATTTTTTATCTCTGTTTCGGTTTTATCAACAGCATACGGCACAACCACATCAAACACAAGGTTTGTGTGGGTAGGTCCTTCCACCATTCTGAAATCGTGAATAGATGCACTGCCGTCAAACAGTTCTGCCACTGTCTGTGCTGTAAGGGCACGCACATTTTCCACCTTTTCATCGTGGTATGCTATAGGGTCCATATGTATGCAGGCTTCACAGCCTATCTTTTCTCCCAGTTCGTTTTCAATGTTGTCTATCACATCATGTGTGTGGAGAAAATCCCCGTCAGCATCAACCTCGGCATGGAGTGTCACCATAAGTCTGCCCGGGCCATAGTCATGCACAACAAGGTCGTGCACGCCCTTTACTTCTTCGTAGGCCATTACTGTACTGTAGATACCTTCCACCAGTGTCTCGTCAGGTTTCTGTCCCAGCAGAGGGTCAATTGTGTCCTTTGCCGCCATTATGCCTGCACGGACAATCAGTGCAGAGACCAGCAGACCGCACCAGCCGTCTATGGCTATGCCTGTGATATGTCCGAATATTGCCGCCAGCAGAACAACCGCTGTGGATATACAGTCGCTGAAGCTGTCCGCCCCTGTGGCTTTCATTGCTGCGGAGTCAATTTTTCTGCCAACAGCATTGTTGTAAAATCCCATATAGAACTTTACAAGTATTGAAACCACAAGAATTGCCGCTGAAAGAGCACTGAATTCCACAACCTGAGGATGAAGAATCTTATCTATTGACGATGTAAGCAGTTCATAGCCCATAAGCAGTATTGCCATTGCCACCGCAAGACCTGAAAGATATTCCATTCTGCCGTGGCCGAAAGGATGTTCAGGGTCCGGCTTCTGTCCCGCCAGCTTAAACCCCAGCAGTGTGATGAGTGATGAGCCTGCATCGGACAGATTGTTGAAAGCATCTGCTGTGATGGACACAGAATTGCTGATGGCACCTGCAAAGAATTTGCCTGCAAAAAGCAGGGCATTCAGCACAATGCCTACTATGCTGCACAATGTGCCGTATGCACCGCGTACGCCCGGATTTGCGGTGTTTTCATAGTCCTTTACAAATTTTTTTATAAGTAAGCTAACCAAAATTGTATCTCCCTTTGTTTATTGCAGCACAGTTTACATACCGAGATCTTCGTTTACGATGATAACCTTGATTCTGCCCTTGATGCGGTTGAAATTGGTGATAACTGTGGAACAGCAGATTCTGTTGGGGTGTTTGCAGTTGTGGCATACACCGTCCTCTGTGCAGGGTGTTGCTGTTTTAAGGCGTTTTGCGTTGAGAGGTGCCGCAACTGTCATCATGCGTTTTCTTGCTTCGGCTTCGCTGTTTACAAGCTTGTTTCTGCCTGCCACAACTATAACCTGCTTTGGTCCGAACAGAAGCGGTGCAACACGGCTGCATGCACCGTCTTCATTGTAAAGCCGTCCGTCGGTGATAACAGCATTGGCTGAACAGAAGAATGTGTCGCAGGAAAGTCTTGCCTGCATAAGTTCTGCTTTTTTTACAGGGTCGGATTCCTTGTACGGGTCAGCATAGCCGAAATTACCCTCTGTGATGTAACGGAGAATTCCTGTCTGCTCAATGGTGAGAGAACCGCCGCGGTCCACCCTTTCTCCCTCTTTCACAAGACCTTTTACAATTTCAAGTGCTTCAAGAGAATTTTCCGCATAGTATGCTTCAAACTGATTTTCTTTCAGTGCCTTAATTGTTTTGCTTATCATTGCATCCATATAAACAATCTCCCTTTGTTTCCATTATTTGTATAGTATACACTAAAATATACCGGTTGGCCAATGCAAACTTTGCAGGTTGGCTTTTTGTGACAGGATGCGCTGTTTTTTCATATTATAACGATGAAAAGTTCTGCTTTTCTAAATTCACGAAAGGAGATTATTTATGAAAAACAGCTTTATGTACACGGCATTGGCAGCTTTTGTTGCCTTTATCGGCGCGGCTGTTTATGCTATGCTGTTTTTAATGGAATTGCTGCCATCAGGTTTTCTTTTTGCACTGACTGGCATTGCCATAGCAATCATTGTGCTTGTTCTGCTCACTTTTTCCGCTGCGTACTGCGGCTGCAAGGCAAAACACTGCCTGCACAACTCCCTGGCCTGTTTTGGCAAGGCGCTGATTTTTGCAGCAGTAGCAGCACTGTGCATATCTGTATTGCTGCTTACTCTGACATCTTCAGTGACCCCATTTTATGCTGCAATACTGTTCCTGACGGTATTCTTCTGGAAATTTCTGCTGATAATATGGGGATTTTCTCTTGCTGTTGCCATCCCCTGCTACTGCTATATAGACAATGTGTGTTCCGCAGATACTGCAGCAATAGAAAACAGCTGCAGCACGTCAAATAATTACCGTTCTCTCCAAAACAACTGTAATGCAAGCAGCTATACAAACAGCAGATACAACTATTAAATTATATTTGTACAAACAAAAACCGTACGGAAATCCCGTACGGTTTTACATTTGTCTGATTATTTTTCAAAAACCTTGATTTCTTCTGTTGGGTTAATAAGAGCACCAAAATAGCCTTCGTTTTCAAGTCTGTTCAGAAGCTTGCCAAGTTTCTTTGGTCTTTCATACATACCGACATCAAATTCTTTGCGCATTTCCTTTGCCTTTGCAACACATTCTGCATAGTTTGCTTCTTCAAAGATAACAGCAAGTTTTTTCTTTGCTGTAGGCGGTGTGAACTTCTGTTCGGAAAGAATTGCAAAAATTCTTTCAAAACCGATGGAAAAGCCCACAGCAGGTATGCTTTCGCCAAGGAATTTGCCAATGAGATTGTCGTATCTGCCGCCCCCTGCGATTGCACCTTTGAAGTCGTTGGATACAACTTCAAATACTGTGCCTGTATAATAACCCTGACCGCGTACAAGGGAAAGGTCAAACACAACATCATATTTGCCGTCGGAAACTGCATTTGCTGTTGCGATGATTTTTTCAACATCGCTGACCGCAGCGCTTTCCGGCATAAGTTCCTTTACATATTCCAGTGTAAAGTTATTGTTTTTAAGGAATTCCACAAATTTTGCGACTGCATCAGCAGAAAATTCCTTTCCGCTGAGTTCCTTTTCAACACCTTCTGCACCCACTTTATCCATTTTGTCAAAGGTGATGCATACACTCATAAGGTCTTCTTCGCAAAAGCCCATAGAAAGCAGCAGGTCGTTGAGGATGCGGCGGTTGTTTACACGCACTGTAAAGTTTTTGAGTGTGATTGCAAGAAGTGCTTCTGTAACTGTGTTGATAAGCTCGATTTCGCTGTATATGGAATCTGAACCGATAATATCAACATCACACTGCATAAACTCTCTCAGACGGCCTTTCTGCGGGCGTTCAGCACGGTATACACGGTCCATCTGAATTATTTTTGCAGGATACGGCAGTTTGGAACGGTTGTTTGCAAAATATCTTGTGAGAGGCAGTGTAAGGTCATATCTGAGACCCATATCTGCCAGGTTGTTTTCTGTCAGTTCACCTTCAAAAGCTTTCTGCAGCTTGTCACCGCGTTTCAGGATTTTGAAGATAAGGTTAAGGTTTTCACCGCCTTCAGATTTATCAAGGTTCTCAATATCCTCGATAATAGGTGTTGTTATGCGGGTAAAGCCGTTGGATGTATACACTTTGAGAATCTCACTCTGGAGATAGTCTCTGATAGCAACCTCCTGCGGAAGATAATCCACAGTGCCTTTTACATTGCTTATTTTCATATATGTTTGCCTTTCCTGTTTATTTTGCAGCCTTTTCAATTCTTTCAACCAAGAATCTGTATGTCAGCATTATAATGATAATTTCCATAGGTACAAGCACAATATTGCTGAACATTCTTGTAGGCAGCAGTGCAAGATAACCTTTGCCTGTAAAAAGGGTTGTCCAGTACGTGTTGATACCAAGATGATACACAAGATTGATTATGAGAGATGCCACTGTAACCTTTGCCAGGCTTTTCGCCCCGCCCTTCTGCAGAAAAAAACCGTATGTGGCACCTGAAAGCGCCGCTGTAAGGGTATATCCCGGAAAATATGCTCCGATTGGAAATAAAATTGCCCCGATAAAGTCACACAAAGCACCTGCTATTCCGCCGTAAAGCGGGCCGTACATCATACCTATCATTGAAAGAGGGATAAATGCAAAGCCGATTTTTGTAATTGGTGTGGATATTGACAAAAACCTTGAAAGCACAATTTCAACGGCAATCAGCAGGCCGATTCGGGTGACTTTGGTAACATCAAAACTGTTTTTACCAGCCATGTATAATTCCTCCTTTATAAGTATTGCGTATTTATTAATAATACAGTGAAACAATGTAAAAGTCAATTGCAGTTTATTTTTCCGCAAAGGAAAAGTGTGCCGTCAGGAAGAAGAACGGCACACCTTTAAAGGAAATATCTTGAAAACTCTATAGCTCCTGCTTATTATAATACACTGATTCTGCATAAAAATCAAGCACAATTTAATTTGTTAATCTTTATTTTTATCCCGTTCATTTCTGTTGCCAACACAGATATATTGTAGTAAGATATTTAAAGGATAAAATATATAAAAAGAACAGGATTTATTATGAAAAATATTGTTCTGGGCATTCTTGCCCATGTTGACAGCGGTAAAACCACCCTGTCGGAAAGTATGCTTTTCGAATGTAAAAGCATACGCAGAATGGGACGCGTGGACCATGGTGACACCGCCCTTGATACAAATGAAATAGAAAAAAGCCGCGGCATCACTGTGTTTTCCAAACAGGCAAAATTCACCTGCGGCGACACCTGCGGCTATCTGCTGGACACTCCAGGCCATGTGGACTTTTCTGCCGAAATGGAGAGAACACTGGCTGTACTGGACTATGCAATACTGGTTATCAGCGGAACAGACGGTATACAGAACCACACCGAAACTTTGTGGCAGCTGCTGGAAAGCTATAAGATTCCGACCTTTATCTTTGTAAACAAAATGGACCTTGCAGGTGCAGACAAGACAAAGGTGCTGCGTGAACTTCAGAGTGTCCTTGACAGCCAGTGCATTGATTTTACCGCAGTTGACGAAGAAACAATGGAAAATATATCCGTTGCTGATGAGGATGTAATGGAAAAATTTCTTACTGAAGGCACTGTAAGTGATACGGATATATCATATCTTATATCCCAGAGAAAACTGTTCCCCTGTCTTTTTGGTTCAGCACTTAAAGGCGAAGGTGTCACAGAAATGCTGTCCGTCCTTGACAAATATACCATTATGCCATCCTATCCTGCCGATTTTGGTGCAAAAGTCTATAAAATCAGCCACGATGAACAGGGCAACCGTCTGACACATCTTAAAATCACAGGCGGCATCCTTAAGCCCAAGGACAGCCTTAAACAGATAAAAGCAGACGGTGAAACCGTTGAGGAAAAGGTTAACCAGATAAGGGTATACAACGGGGAAAAATTCAGTGCGGAACAGTCTGCGGAATGCGGCACCGTCTGTGCTGTTACAGGACTTACCGGCACTTATTCAGGTCAGGGGCTTGGCATTGAAAGCAACTTGACCCAGTCTCTTACCCAGCCTATCTTCACCTATCAGGTGCTGCTGGATGAAAAGACAGATGCCTTTACCGCCCTTGCAAAGTTCCGTATTCTGGAGCAGGAGGACCCACAGCTGAATGTAACCTGGAAGGAACAGCTGGGAGAAATACACATCAGCCTTATGGGTGAAATTCAGCTTGAAGTGCTGAAAACTGTTGTAAAACAGCGTTTCGGTATGGACATAGAATTCAGCAAAGGAAATGTGGTTTACAAGGAGACCATTAAAAATACAGTTGAAGGTGTAGGTCACTTTGAGCCGCTGCGCCATTATGCCGAAGTACATCTGCTGCTTGAACCTCTTAAAAACGGTCAGGGCCTTGTATTTGACACCCTGTGCAGCGAGGACAAACTGGACAAAAACTGG
>JAFSCM010000021.1 GCA_017436765.1 Oscillospiraceae bacterium | reverse complement strand
TCCTTTACAAGCTCACGGAAGTCCACACGGCCGTCCGCTGTAAAATAGAACAGCACCTTGCTTCTGTCAAATGTGTATTCCACATCGATAAGCTTCATCTCAAGGTTGTGCTTTGCAATCTTTTCAAGACAGATGTCAAAGGCCTTTGCCTCGTCCTTGCGGTTCTGCTGCATCTTTTCCACATCCTGCAGGGATGCAATGCGTGTTACCGCCTTGAGAGGACGGATAATCTTGTCTTCGCTTTCTGCGTGAACGCCCTGAACACAAAGGCCGCATTCAAGACCGCGTGCTGTGTCCACAATTACATGGTCACCTTTTTTTATATCAAATTCCTGTGGGTCAAAAAAGTAAACTTTACCGCCTGTTTTAAAGCGTACGCCTACAACTTTTATCATAAAAACTCCTGTATACAAGTTTATTTTCTGTTATTTTATATTCTGTGACAGTTTATGTCAATGTTCCGCCTTTGTGGCTGTAAGGTGCAGAATACACCTTTGCTTTTACCTTACCGAAATTATAAAGTTCTGCATTATGAGAGCAAGATTTGCGTTGTGCTCTATGGCTTTTTTTGCATCTGTAACTGCACCCAGCACAGATATTGCAGAGGGCGAGAGATTTGCTGCACAGATATATTCCATATCCTTTAAAAACAGCACAAACTCGTCCTTCTTTTTGTTGAAGCTGTAAAGCAGGGTTGCCAGAGCATATTTATCCCCGCTGCTTATATATTTCTGCGCTTTCAGCGCCTTCTGCAGGATTTCAAAACGCTTTGGATTTTCCAGCGCATCCTTTGTCATCCCTATATTGCCGCCGTATATGCTGATAACCTCGTCCTTTTCAGCATTGCTGTAAGAGGCAAAATACTCCTTTGCCTGTTCCATTGTGGGCTGTGAAAGAGAATACATCTGACAGCGGGAGCGTATGGTGGACAGTATCTTTGAGGTATCTGTGGTGGTGAGGATATATGTGATATCGTCCTTTGGTTCTTCCAGATTCTTAAGCAGGGCGTTGGCGCTGCTGGTATTGAAGTTTTCGCAGTTCTGTATTATAACAACCCTTTTTTCGCCGCCCAGAGAGGAGAAGTTTACATTCTCGTTGATTGCACGGACACTTTCCACCTTTATCTGTCCCGAAGCACCGCTGCCCTTTATAATCTGCACCTGACCGTGGGCTTCTTCCTTTATAAGACGCAGGTCGTTTTCACTGCCGTTTATAATATCTGCCGCCAGCAGCTGTGCAAAGTAATTGGCACCGCAGCCTTCCCTGGCAAAAATAAGCACAGCATGACTGAGCCTGGATGATTTTATCTTTTCTTCCAGACTCAGCACAGTATTTCTATTGCCTGTAAAGCTGTCAATAAACATTATGCTTTTTCAAATCTGTCAACATCAAGTACAAAAATTGTTGCACCGCCAACTGTTACTTCCAGCGGGAAGGATGTTGTTACACCAATGCCGTATGTAGCTGTGGACGGAACAATTTCCTTGCGCTGACGGGAATGCTCCTTGATAATTTCAATTGCGTGGTCAACCTTTTCATCCTCTGTACCGATGATAAGTGTGATGTTGCCGGACATAAGGAAGCCGCCCTGTGTTGCAAGTTTGGTTACAGAGTATCTTTCTTTTGTAAGTGCGTGGGAAACCTCCTGAGAGTCTTCCTTGTTTATGATAGCCAGAATAAGTTTCATATAGGCTTACCTCCTTTAAAACCTTTTCAGGTTTGTTTTATATCTGCTGCAGAGTGTATCTGCAGATTGTTTTTCTGTTTTTATATTACCACTTTTATGTGTAAATTTCTACTGTAAATTTGTATCAGAACTCTGAAAATTCATCTATAAGGCGTTCCTTTATAGCCAGCATTGCATTCTGAGCCATTGAAAGACATCTTACGCCTTTGTCTATGTAAATCTTTGCGCTTTCAAAATCCGCCGCACTTTCACCGCAGACACTTACCTTTATGCCATATTTTTCTGCACTCTGCACCGTCATTTCTATAAGTTTCACCACTGCAGGATGTACAGGATTGTAATATCTTGCCGCATTGGTATTTATTCTGTCCGCCGCAAGAACATACTGTGTAAGGTCGTTTGTGCCTATGGAGAAAAAGTTTACATATTTTGCAAATTCTTCGCTGAGCAGAGCTGCAGAAGGTGTTTCTATCATCATACCCCAGCTGATATTGTCGCTGGTTATTGTGCCGTCCTTCAGCAGTTTTTCCTTCACTTCCTCAACCATAGCAAAATAGTCTGTAAGGTCGGACAGGATGCTTATCATAGGAATCATAACATTTATTTTTCCGCAGCGGTCTGCAGAAACCAGCAGCGCCTCAATCTGTATGCGGAAAATCTCCGGACGGCTGTACATAAGGCGCACGCCACGCATACCCAGCGCAGGGTTTGGCTCTTTTTCAAGTTCCAGCCTTTCCAGCGGTTTGTCTGCCCCTATATCAAAGGTGCGGATTGTGATTTCGTGGCCTTTTGCCGCGCGGATACATTCTGTGTAGAAGCGGATCTGACTTGCAAGGGTAAGGTCGTATTTTGTGCTCATAAACAGAATTTCACTGCGCACAAGACCTATGCCCTGGGCACCGTTGTTTATTGCCAGCGCAATATCCTTAGGGTCGTTGCAGTTGGCGTAAATGGCCACTTCCTCCCCTTTTGATGTGCGCACAACCGCTTCCCTCAGCTTCTGTTGTTTTATGCTTTCACGGCTTTCAAGGTTCATTTTATGGCGGAAAATCGCCACTGTTTCTTCGCTTGGCGATACAAATACCTCCCCTGTGTAGCCGTCCATCGCAACCATTTTTCCGTCGTTGAGAGGATTGAGAATTTCGCTGTCCACGCCGCATACTGACGGAGTGCCTGTTGTTCGTGCAATTATATTTGCGTGGTTGTGATAGCTGCCGCCCTCTGTGATAAAGCCCATTGCAAAATTGCGGTCGATAGCCGCAAGGTCACTTGGCAGAATTTCGTCCGCCACAATAATGCAGGGCTCTGTGAGAACAAAGCGCTCGCGGTTTCTGCCGTCAAGGATATCTATAACGCGGGTAAGTGCATCACGGATATCGCTTGCACGCTGCGAAAGGTATTCATCACCTATATTTTTCATTCTTTCGCAGTATTCGTCCATAGCAAGCTCAACCGCCCGTGCAGCACCCACATGCTCCTCTATCTGTATGATTATAAGGTCTGTAAGGCCTTCATCGTCCAGCATAACTATCTGAAAGTTCAGTATATCGTGATGTTCTCCGGAGGTGTGCTCCATGAGGGTTTTTATCTCGTCCTTGGCAAGAATCACAGCCGCATTGAACAGGGCTTTTTCACGGTGAGGTGTGAGAACCACCCGCTTGAAGCCTGCAATACGCCGGTTTACAATTTTGATTTTTGCCATTGTGAGACCGCCGGACGCCGGTGTGCCTACATATCTGACCATATATACCTCCCAAGATTTGCCCTATCTGCAGCAACCTTTGCCGCAAAAGCTGCAATCAGATTCAAGTTATAATATTTTTTACAAGGCGCAGATAAACTTTTTTAATATCCGCCCCTTCAAGTTTTGAAAGAATTTTTGCCGCAGTCCTGCTGTCTGCCAGCGGAGTGAACACGCCGCTGAAAACATTTTCCTGGGCTTTTACAAGATAATCCTTTATATTTTCTGCTGTATATACTTCCCCCACAGGTGCATCGGCTGCTTCCAGCGCGCCCTCCAGCACTGCAAGGAATCTGTCTGTCATTGTTTTGGGATTTCTGCGCTCGGTACGGCTGTATACCTCTGCCGCCAGCTTTACCGACGGATGTCTGCTGTACACCTCTTCACAGCGTTCCATAAGAATCATACCGAAATCTGCATAGATTTTATCCAGTTCGCCTTTTCTGAAAGCATAGGCCTTGCCGTCCAGCTTTCCGAACGCCTTGTAGGTGTCAAGATAGCCAAGCTCTATATTGCGCTTTGCATTCTGCGGGTCAAACTCCAGAAAGGAACCCAGGTTGTGCCAGCTTTCCACCCTTGTGATTTTTATACCTTTGTGTTCTTCTTTAAGGGGGCGTTCAAAACCGAAGCTGTCCAGGTCCACCTCCACAATTTCATCTGCACCCATACGGGCCGCAAGATTGCGGGGCAGGTTGTCGTAAAATCCGCCGTCAATATACACCTGGCCGTCTATTGTGCGGGGCTGCAGAAAGGGCACCCAGGCACTGGAAGCCAGCATATAGTCCACAAGTTTTCCCTGTGGAATTTCGTCAATGGTGAGTTCCACAGGCTTTCTTGTGTTTACATTTACCGTTACAAGACCGTAGCGGCAGCGGGATGCACGCACCTTTTCTTCGTCGACAAAGCGGACAATCATATTTTCCAGCGGTGCAAGGCTGATACCCTTTTCCTTTGCAAAATTCTTTATAAAATCCACCGTCTCACGGGAGAACACCCTGCCGGGAATATCCATAACATCCCTGTCCTCTATGGACAGCCACATACCCTTTGCCACATCAAAATCATCAAGGGCAACAAGGGTTCCGTTAAGGCTTCCCACGCTTGTTCCTGTTACAATGTCAAATTTATATCCCATTTCTATAAGGGCCTGCCAGGCACCGATATGATAGGAACCTCTGGCGCCGCCGCCCGCAAGTACCAATGCTTTTGCCATAATGTGACCTCCTTTGCAAATGTGAGAAATTTGCTGTTATTTACAAAGCGGAGCAGATTATATATCGCCATACAAAAAACATATTTCTGTACAGCCTGTTCACATAATATTTTATAATCCAAATGGGGAGTATATTCATTAAAAATATATTTCCCCATTTTATTCTGTATTTTATTTAATTGTATCACAAAAATGTGTTCAATAACAGTTATTTAACAAAATTTTATTGTTTTTTGCCCTTTTCTTTTTCCAGCTTTTTAAAGAATTTATCCTGCTCGTCCTCTTCCCACTGGCTTGTGTAAAGGTTGTAGTAGGCACCGCCTTTTCGCAGCAGTTCCCTGTGGGTTCCCATCTCGATAATTCTGCCCTCGTCAACAAGAATTATTATGTCCGCATTTTTGACTGTGGACAGACGGTGGGCGATGATAAAGCTGGTTTTGTCCCGCAGCAGGTCTGCTGTCATGGCATTTATCAGCTGTTCGGTCTGTGTGTCAACGCTGCTTGTGGCTTCGTCCATTACCATTATTCTGCCGTCGGCAAGTATTGCCCTTGCTATGCTGATAAGCTGTTTCTGCCCCGTGGACAGCTTGTCGCCGCCCTGACCGATATCGGTGTTGTAGCCGTCGGGCAGTTTTTCAATAAATCCGTGTGCCTGTGCTTTTTCTGCCGCCGCAATCACCTGTTCCATTGTGGCATCAGGATTTGCATATTTTATATTTTCCAGCACGGTACCGCTGAACAGATGCGGTGACTGGAGAACATAGCTTAAATTGCTTTCCAGCCAGGAGAGACTGCGGCTGCGGTAGTCTGTGCCGTCTATGAGAATCTGACCTTTTGTAGGCTCGAAAAAGCGGCATACAAGGTTTACAAGGGTGGATTTGCCTGCCCCTGTTGCGCCCACAATGGCAACGCAGGTGCCTGCCTTTATCTTCAGGTTAAAGTTTTCCAGCACATAACGGTCGCTGTCGGGATAACGGAAGCTTACATCCTTAAACTCGATATCCCCTTTTATCTCTTCCCAGTTTTCTGTCCTGTGGTTATATATATCGCCGTAGATATTTTTCACCTTTTCGGTGTCGTCCACCGCAACGGGTGCTTCCATAAGATGATTTACCCTTTCCACATTGGCCTGAAGGGAAACCGTGTTGTTGAGACACTGGCAAAGCTGTTCGATAGGGCCGAGAATGGAGAATGTATAGCTGATAAACACCGCAAGGGTGCCCACATCAAGGGCAAGGCTGTTTACCATAGGCACGCTGATGCTGACTACTATAGCCACACACATTGAGGCACCTGCAGCAATCATAGGCATAAAGGTACGTTCAAGGTTGCGCACACGCATTGTCTTCAGCTTCATCTCCATATTCACATCGCTGAACTCGTCCATTATGAGATCTTCCGAAGCAAGACCTTTTATAGTCTGTGCACCTGTGATGTATTCATTGTAAGCGGCGGTAACGGCGGCGTTCTGTTTTCTTGCCGCACGGTTGAGCACAATGAGCCTGCGCTGG
>JAFSCM010000020.1 GCA_017436765.1 Oscillospiraceae bacterium | reverse complement strand
GTCCCTGCCAAGCATAAGCAGCACAAGAAGGATGAACACTATATAGCTTGCCTTGCTGGTACACAGCACCGCAAAGGCTGCCGCAAAAGCGATTGCCTGTTTTTTGCTGAATTTATCGCACAGCACTGTGCTGAACACGATGAACATGAGGCCGAAAAGCATACTGTCGTTGTTGCAGCTTGCGGCGATAAAGAGTGTCAGCGGCAATGCCATAATTGCAAAAAGCATCATTCTGAAACGCTTTGCCCAGCTCAGTGCCACATAGCAGCAGAAACAGTAGAAGGCAAGGTTTGCAAGCCTTGCAAGATAGTAGCAGACAAGGGCATCGGCACCGAAGAGACGGCCGATGAACACGCCCAGTGCCTGCGGCAGATAGGGAATAATCTGGAAGATGATTATGCCCACCTTTTCCCCTGTTTTGCCGCTTTCCACACTGTCAAAGTAGATGTCAAAGCGGTCGAGGATGCTGTTGCCGTTTTCGGCAGGGTAGCCGTTGCGGTACGCCACAGGGAATGCTTCCATAAGCAGATATACATCATTCGGCCATTCCTGATTTTCGTCAAAATGGAAGTCGCCCATGCCCATTGCATAGCTGCGCATATAGTGGCTTGGCTCATCAGGCACCTGATTGGGCGGTGTGATAAGGGCAAAGGCTGTGCCGCTGATAAAGATAATTGCTGTCATCAAGAGAGCGGTGTTGTTTTTGCAGAATCTGTTTGCCGCAGCTGCCAGTGCTGTGATAAGGCAGAGTATTGCAAACAGCACAAGTGTGCCCTCAATCTGCCCCAGCCACTGTGGCTCGTACACCACGCGGGCAAAGTATACGGCAAAAAATGCAAGGACCAACATAAGCAGACAGCCCATACCGCCAAGGAGCACAGGCTTATGCTTTACACTGTCATACATTTTTCTGCATTTTTCCGTTAAAAGTTTTGATTTTTCTGTCATAGAATTCTGACCTTATATCTTAAACATTGTAGATTTCAGGTTTATAGCGGTCAAGGTTTGCGCGCATCCATTCGATTGTTTCTGCGATACCCTGCTCAAATGTATAGTTCGGCTTCCAGCCTGTAAGGCTGTTGAGCTGTTTTGCTGTGCCAAGAAGACGGTTAACCTCGCTCTTTTCAGGGCGCAGGCGCTGTTCTTCGCAGATGATGCGTGCATTTGGATTTATCTGGCGGATAAGTTCGTTTGCAAGGTCGCCGATGGAAATTTCTTTTTCTGTAGCGATGTTGAGCTCTCTGCCGATTGTATTGTCGTGGTTTGCGATTGTCACAAAGCCGTTTGCTGTGTCTTTTACATAGTTGAAGTCACGGGTTGGGGTGAGACTGCCCAGCTTGATTTCTTCGGCACCTGACAAAAGCTGTGTGATGATTGTAGGGATAACTGCACGGGCGGACTGGCGCGGACCGTAGGTATTGAACGGACGTACGATTGTCACAGGTGTTTCAAAGGAGCGGTAGAAGCTTTCTGCAATTCTGTCCGCACCGATTTTTGTTGCGCTGTACGGGCTCTGGCCCTGATACGGATGTTTTTCGTCGATAGGCACATACTGTGCTGTGCCGTAAACCTCGCTTGTGCTTGTAACAAGAACGCGGCGTGTGTCAAGGTCACGGGCAGCCTGCAGAATGTTGAGTGTGCCCTTTACATTTGTGTCAACATATGTATCAGGTGAATGATAGCTGAACGGAATTGCAATAAGTGCTGCAAGGTGGAAAACAGTGTCCTGACCTTTCATTGCAACGCGCACGCCGTTAGGGTCGCGCACGTCACCCAGCACAACCTTCATATTTGCTTTTTCCTCTTTGGAAAGGGTGTCAAGCCAGCCCCACTGACCAAAGGAGTTGTAGAGACAGAAGGCTGTAACATCGTAGCCTTCGCGGATTAACTGCTGTGTAAGGTGGCTGCCGATAAAACCGTCTGCACCTGTAACCATAACTTTTCTGGACATATATATTCCTCACTTTTCTGTTGTGATTGATTTGCCTTTTCTGTAAAAGCGTATACTGCGCCTATTATCCTGTTTATTATACCGCAATCTGAATAAAATTACAATAATATTGTAAATACGGTATCTTATTTACAAAAGGGTGCATTTATAGTAATATATATAGTGGTTAAATATGTTTTTTGAAAGGAAACAGTATGCTTAAGCTATGTAAAAAACTGGCGATAGTTTTATTGCCGATTATGATATATTTTGCGGTTTTTGTTTATTTTGAACCGTACAACTACTTTGGTATAAAGGAGAGCGAATACACGGGAGACAGCGCCATTGTAAGGGTGCGCAACTACAACGCAGACCCCGCTGATGTGATTATCCTGGGGGACTCAAAACTTGCACACTTTGATATGGACAAGGTGGAAAGCCTTGTGGGCGAAAAGGTAGGTCAGCTGTCCTTCGGCGGTGCGTCCTTCAACGAGAGTATCGACCTTTTCTACTATGCAGTGGAACAGAACCCCGAAATTCATACAGTATACTTCGGCGCAAGCTTCTATACCCTGAACAAAAGCTACTACAAGGACAGAATGAGCTCCATCGAGACCATTGCGGAAAATCCTTTTGCATATATGCTTAACTTCAACTACAACGTGGAGATGCTCAACGAAATCAAGTGGTTTATCCTTGGGGAAGAAAATGTTGCCAGCGAACACCACAAGGAGTGGACACACGAGGATTTGTACAACGAGGACGGCACAAAGAGAAAATACCGCCTTAATCTGATGGAATATGTTGACACCATCTACGGTGTATGTACAGCAGTACCGTACGAAGTGGACACAGAAGATGTGGAGAGATACATTGAAATGGCAAAATACTGCAGGGACAACGGCATCCGCCTTATCACTGTTATGCCGCCTATGGAGGACAGCCTGAAAGAGCTTGTGGTACAGCCGCTGGGCATAGACAAACACATCCTTAAATTTATCGAAGATGTAAGCCCGTACACAGAAGTGAGAAACTTTGAGTACAACGAGGTTAACCCGTTTACACAGGAACAGTTCTTTGACGGCTTCCACCTGGATACATACAGCGGATTGCCGGTATTTACAGAGATGCTGTTTTCAGAATAACTTTTCATTCAAAAGATACTTCGGGTGCTCGAGGGCAACGCCCTCGAATATCATTCGGGGTTGTGGAAGAAGGGGCAGAGCCCCTTCTTATAAACAATATGTATCGCCGCAAAATTCGCTTTGATACGGGCGCGTTGCAGACGAATTTGTCTGCGGTAGCGCTATACGGCTTGGGCGGCAATATGGTTCCTATTCCCACGTGGGTCCGCTGCATCGTAATCAGCGGGACTTTTGGTTACTTTTGGTCACAAAAGTAACATACGAAGTATAAAAATATTTCGGTACTTTTGGTCTCAAAAGTACACAACTCGCAAACAGTATGTTTGCACACTTAAAACCATTACGGAGTAATATTATGTCTTTAGACTTCCTGATTTTATACGAACACATCGTACGCGAATACGAATCCATAACACTGCTTAAAGCAGAGCTTGAACGCCGTGGCTACACAGCCGAAATCCGTCAGCTGCTCGCCAAAAAGGAACGCCGCCTTTACAGAGAGGACAAACCGAAGGTGGTTGTTGCCAGCGCAATGTATGACAACAAGACAATGAACAGCTTTGTCTACAACAATGTTGGTGTCTGCAATAAGGTGGTTAACCTGCACTGGGAACAGGTGCTCAGCGAAGAACAGGAGAACAGCCCGTTTTTCAACGGCGGTGAAGCCGCCGCATACGCAATGCACACCTGCTGGGGTGAAAAGAGCCGCGACCGCATTGTAAAATACGGTGTGCCGATTGAAAACACTGCCATTACGGGCGCTGTTACACTGGACTTTCTGCGTCCCGAATTCAAAGGCTACTACAAGGAAAAGGAAGAGCTGTGCAGGGAGTTCGGTCTTGACCCGAACAAACGCCTTGCCCTGTATGTTTCCAGCTTTTCCGTTGCATATATGTCGGACAAGGAGATAGCAGAACTCAACGACCTTGCAGGTGTAAGCTTTGACCAGTTCCGCATTACAGCCTGCAAGAGTATGAACCGTACCCTTGAATGGGTGGATAAATTTCTGGAAACAGAGGAAGGTCAGCAGACAGAGTTTGTATACCGCCGCCACCCAAGCGAATGGAACAGCCCTATTCTGTCCGAAATGGCGGCAAAACACAAAAACTTCCATCTTATCACAGACTATTCCGTTAAACAGTGGATTGTTGCGGCCGACACAATATTCAGCTGGATTTCCACCTCCATTGCGGAAATCTACTTTGCAAACAAATCCTGCTTTGTAATCCGTCCGTACCCTGTGGAATGGGAATATGACCCTGTTATCTACAAGGACTGCCGTTTTATAGACAATTACGAAGACTTTGCAGCCACCTTTACAGCGGAAAATGCGCCGTTCCCTATCGACAAGGAAATGATGCTGAGCCACTACGACCAGACAGATGTGCCAAGCTATGTAAGGATTGCCGATGTGTGCGAAAAGATGCTGCTCGAAGACAGCGATGCGACGGGCAGAAAACCCTTTGACCACTTTACACCTAAGTTCTCATGGCTCAAATACTTCTCACTTATCGGCCTGCACTTTATGTACAGGATAAAGCTGGACCCTGCAAAGCTTAAGATTTTTGGTCCGTTGTCCGAATGGGCAGGCAGAATCTACGGCCATATAGCAAAAAGCTATGTAAGCCCTGAAATGGACGCACAGTTCCGCGCAAAGATTGATAAGTTTATAAAATAAAACTCCTCTTGCTATGGGAGGCTTGGAGGGCAAGCCCTCCAAATACAATAGGGGTGGTGTAACGGAGGGGTGTTCCCTCCTTGTATACAATGATGTATTGTCGCCCCTTTTACACCCATCCGGCGGCGCGGTGCGTACGGACCTGTACGCGGAAGCGCCTCACAGCAGCGACAATTCTGTACCTTGTCCGGCTGGGTCCGCTGCATGCCAACAGCGGCAGTTCTGGTCACTTTTGCTGCCAAAAGTGATATGCAAAGCATAATGTTGCCAAGGGGCAACCTCCCCCTTTATTATCCGGAGGGATAATTATGAAATACGACTTCCACATACACTCCTGTCTGTCCCCCTGCGGCAGCGATGATATGACCCCTGCGAACATTGCCGGTATGAGCTTTCTTGCAGGGCTTGATGCCATTGCCGTGTGCGACCACAACTCCAGCCTTAACATAGAGGCGGCGGCAAAGGCCTGCAGCCAGTACGGTATACGGTATCTCTGCGGCATGGAACTGTGTACCAGCGAGGACATACACATTCTCTGCTACTTTAAAGACATTCAGGTCGCACTGGACTTTTCGGCACATATAGAGGAAAACACCCTCAAGTTTCCCAACGAGCCCAGTCATTACGGCAACCAGAACATTATGGACGACACCGACAATATTCTGGGCACCGTTGACCACCTGCTTATAAGCGGCTGCAACTATTCCGTATATGAGATTGTGGATATTGTGCACTGTATGGGCGGTGTGTGCTACTATGCCCATATCGACAAGCCCAGCTATTCGGTTATCAGCGTGCTGGGTGCAATACCTGAAGATATTGCGGTGGACGGTGTGGAAATATTCAATATGGCAAACCGCGAAAGGCTGATTGCCGAAGGTTACATAACGGAAGACACACCATATATGTCCAACTCTGATGCACATCAGCTGGAATTTATCGGTGCAAAAGAAGCACAGATGGAGGAAAACCATCCGCTTTTGGCATATCTTATGGACTGATTTTCACCGTTAACACATAGGGATATGGTTATAATTAAACTGTGGGTCTGCAGCAGAAACCGAGGCAGAAAAGGCAGAACGGCGGAAAACAGCCGCAGCGGAAAAAACTGTCTGCTTTATACAGGCTCACGGCAGATATATTAAAGTGAAAGGGATAAACTATGGCTATTACAACTGTTTTCGGCTCAATCGGATTTGCAGCCAGATTTATTATTGCATTTGTTATAATCGCATACATATTTTCCAAGGACCGCAGCGACCAGTCGGTACGGCGCGGATTTGTGCTGCTTTGTGCCCTTGGCGCAGCAGTTTTTGTGCTGGGTATGCTGATTATCTTCGGCGTGTTTGCTGCCGGCAGCATAGGTATGCTGGGCAACGCGCTGACAAACTTCCACTATCATCAGTACTTTTAAAAAACTCCTGCACAATACAGATATGTCTTTGTGACAACAGTTTGTGCAGGCTTTGATTTATAAAAAACAAGAGGTTCAATATGGAAAAAACTACCTTTAAATACACCCTTGCCCTTGAAGGCAACGATATGGATGTAAAAGCAGCAAAAGCGCTGAAAAAAGGCGACGAGCTGGTGCTGCAGAGAGTTTACGACGAATACGATACTTATGAAATTGTGGTTTCCACAAAAGATGGCAAAGGCCTTGATATGCTGGGCTATGCCGAAAGCATAGGCATTGCGCCGTTTCTTGACAACGGCCTTGCAGAGATAGTTTCCGCAACCGTTACAGATGTGGAAATGGAAGAAGGCGAAAACCACGCAAAGGATATAACCTATGTAAGCTTTGATGCCGAATTTGCATACGATGATGAATGTCTTGCACCTTTCGGCGGCGGCTACAACGAAACAATGGCATTTATGCCAAAGGACGATGCGGTGTACAGCCTTTGTCTTTACAGGGTGCTGGACTACAATATGCCGATAATAACACAGACACACCTTAACCGCTACGAGTTTGAGGTGGATATGGACGACGACACAAAGGTGTACTTTGATATTCCGTTTGATGATGAAGACTACTTCTTCACAGTGGAAATTCTCTTTAACGAAACCTTTACAAAATGCCGTATGGCAAGCCGTGTGTACAGCGAAAGCAAGCAGTATATTATGCCTGTTGACGAACACACTGCGGATATTATGATGACCTTTATCAACCACCACAGAATCTTCAATGATGAAAAGACAATCACAGAATGTGAGATAGACTGGTAACTACTCATAGGGGGCTTAGCCCCCTGCATGACGCATTTTTTCGCAACAGTGTGCGAAAAAATCAGCTGTCACCCCCATAGATGAAATCGCCACATGCCATTCGGCGTGGCTGATATATAAATGTATGAATTCCTGAACACATATTTGCCTGACGGCATAATGAAAGGAAAAATTATGAACTGCGAAAAATTATTCTACAACGACAGCTACGCAACAACCTTTACAGCCGAAGTGGTTGACTGCTTTGAAAGCAAGGGCAGCTTTGCCATTGTGCTGGACAAAACCCTGTTCTACCCTGAAGGTGGCGGACAGCCCTGCGACCGGGGCGTTATGCGCTGGGACGGCAATATAACAGAAATTTTTGATGTGCGCGAAAAGAACGATATCATCAGCCACTTTTCAAAAACACCAATTCCCGTTGGCACAGTGATTGAAGGCGAAATCGACTTTGAACGCCGTTTTGACCTGATGCAGCAGCACACGGGCGAGCATATCTTCTCCGGCATTGTTTACAAGCTGTTCGGCTATGCAAATGTGGGCTTCCACCTTAACGAAAAGGATATGTCCCTTGACTTCAGCGGCCCGCTGACAAAAGAGGACATCGACCGCTGTGTTGACATTGCAAACGATATTATCATAAAAAACCAGCCTGTTACAGCTGATTACCCTGATATAAGCAAAATCGAATACCGCAGTAAAAAAGCTCTTGAAGGCCCTGTGCGCATTGTTACCGCAGGGGACGCCGATGTGTGCGCCTGCTGCGGCACACACCTTTCCACAACAGGTCAGGTGCAGATGGTTGCCGTTACCGACAGCATGAACTACAAGGGCGGCACAAGGGTGTTTATCGGCTGCGGCAAACGCCTTTTTGCAGACTATATGGCAAAGAACACAAGCTGCCTTGACATCAGCCACAAGCTCAGCGCAAAAACAGACGAAATCAGCGACAAGGTAAGCGACAAAATCACAGAATGTGAAAACCTCAAAGCAGAACTTGCCGAAGCTAAAAACCAGCTGTTCAGCTACTGGGCAGAAACAGTGGAAGCTGGAGATGTGGGCTTTATGGCAAAGGACGGCCTTACAAGCGGCGAAATCCAGCGTCTGTGCTCAAAGATAAACGAAAAATGCCCGACAGCCTGCGTGGTTTCAAAACAGGCAGACGGCACAAGCAAAATCTGCCTTTTCTCCTCCGTTTGCGACACCAACAAGGTGGGCAGGGCAATCTGCACAGCACTTGGCGGCAAGGGCGGCGGCAAGCCTGGTATCTTCCAGGGTACACTTTCTGCTGACGGCGATGTACCTTCCCTTTTAAAAGGAGCACTTGAATGATAGGTGACATCCTTGTAAAAATCATAAAGCCTGCAAAGCGTCTGCCCCTGGATATTGACCATTTTTCCATCGAGAAAAAGGGCAGCAGATTCTATCTGTACGCACATCCCCTTCAGTCGGGCTTCAACAAAAAGAAAATCGGCACCTTTGACAGCTACCAAGCTGCAAAAAGCACCGTGGACAGCATTATTGATTTGAAACTGCCGCATACAGAGCCGTGACGGCTGCTGCCACGCAGATAAACCTCAATAACAAAAGGAGCGGACAGACAGCCGCTCCTTATATACTATATATTACAGCGGATATTCCGCAGACAGTGAGAAAAAATATGGCACACAGATATTTTCTGACAGAAGTAACGGAAGATACGGCAACGGTGACAGGCAGCGAGGCTGTGCACCTTTGCCGCGTTATGCGCATTAAGCCGGGAGACAGTGTGGTTCTCTGCGACAATGCAGGGTACGACTATGCCGCCGTGGCTGAAAATGTAAGCGAAAAGGTGATTACCTTTAAAATAACTGAAAAAACTAAAAATGAGGCTGAACCCGCAAAAAACCTGACCGTCTATATGGCTCTGCCCAAAAGCGACAAGCTGGAGTTTATTGTGCAGAAAGCCTGCGAGCTGGGGGCAAAAAGGCTGGTGCCTTTTGTGAGCGAGTTCTGCGTTGCACAGAAAAGCAAAAAAGAAGACAGCAAAAAGGCCCGTCTTGAAAAGATAAGCGCAGAAGCGGCAAAACAGTGCGGCAGAAGCTGCCCTATGGAGATTGGCGATACCCTGACCTTTAAACAGCTGCTGCAGGATATGCAGAAAAACAGCGTAAACCTGTTTTTCTACGAGCACGCAGATATGCCTTTGTCTCAGGTGGACTTTGCGGACAAAAACAATATCAGCGTCATAATCGGCAGCGAAGGCGGTTTCAGCGAAAGGGAATGTGCCCTTCTCAGCGAAAACGGCGCTGTGACAATCAGTCTTGGCAGACGCATACTCCGCTGTGAAACTGCGGCGGTAAGCGCTGTTACCCTGACAATGTATACACTTGGTGAAATGGAGTAAAAATATGGATAAAAGACAAGCGGAAAAACTGCGGGAAGAAAAGCGCAGAAAGAGACGCAACAAAAAAATCAAGGGCTACACAATGATGGCAGTGTGTGCTGTTATCCTTGTGGCACTTATAGTATTTGCCGTTAAGGGTGTTATAGGCTTTGTTGCCGGCAGTGAAAGCGATATTGATGCAAGCAGCACCGTTATCAGCAGCGATGTGAACAGCGAAAGCTCATCTGACGATACTTCCTCCGATGAAGATGTTTCCTCCGATGAAGGCACAGAAAATCCTGATAATTCTTCAGATGAATCCTCCTCTGAAGAAACCCCTGACAGCGAAGAACCCGAAAACAACCCTGCAAATACAACACCTGTGGGCGAAAAGCCGCAGCAGAGCTGGTCCACAATGCTGGTAAACCAGTGGAGCTATATGCCCGAAGGCTATGTGCCTGAAGTACGCCCCATAGTTTACGAGGGTGTAAGTCCGCTGAACAATCAGTTTGATGTGCGTGCGGCAGAAGCGCTGGAAAATATGCTGGCAGATGCCCGTGCCGCAGGCTACAATATGTACCTTGTTTCCGCATACCGCAGCCACGACTATCAGGTCAACCTTTTCAACCGCAAGGTAAATGAATACAAGGCTCTGGGATATGACGATACAGAAGCATACAATCAGGCTTCCCAGTGGGTGGCAATCCCCGGCACAAGCGAACACTGCACAGGTCTTGCGGCGGATATCGTTTCTTCCACATGGTACAACTACAACTCTGACCTTACCCACGATTTTGAGGAAACAGAACACTTTGACTGGCTGTACAGCCACTGTGCAGACTATGGCTTTATACTGCGTTACCCCAAAAACCGCGAAGCCACAACAGGCATAACCTACGAGCCGTGGCACTACCGCTATGTTGGCACTGAAGCCGCAAGATATATTATGGACAACAATATCACACTGGAAGAATTCTGCGCCGAATAAAAGCAGAACCACTTTCAGCCGCCGCAATGGCTGCCCGCTGTGACAGATATGCGGCACAAAATAAAAATCACCGCTGCAGAACAAAAGCGACCTCCCGGCAAGAAAACACAACCCTGATTTTTAACACAAAAAGGCTGATACTGCGTCGACAACACTTGCATTACACAAAGTAGTGCAGCGTGTCTTCTCCTTGTATCAGCACTTTTTCTGGAAAAACAGGCAAAAATGTATCCGCCATATCACATTACTGTGATATGGCGGATATTTATGTTTTCTTATCGAGATGCCGCTAATCTGAGGCGGTTTTTGTTTTCAGATATCTGCCGGCTGTCATTATTTACATTTTATCCCATAAGCTGTCAGCATTAGCGGTTTTTCGTCTCTTGATATTTTTTTATTTTATGCTACAATTAATATATTGTTTAATTTATAACTATCTCCCGAGGCAAAGGCAGGCACAAATCCATGGCAATTACCGAATTACGCAAAGAAATTGATGAAATATATGACGAAATGCTGGCTCTGTTTATCCGTCAGGCAGAATTGACTGCTGAAATAGGCAGGGTAAAAGCAAACGAAGGCAAAACCATAACAGACAGAAAAAGAGAGGAAGAAATTCTGGAAAAAGCTGCGGCAAACAGCCCGCAGATTATGCAGAACTATTCCATTGAGTTTTTCAGGGAAGTTATGAAGCTGGCAAAACAGTATTACGAAGATGTAAAATAAAAACAAAACACTGTCGTACATTGTATGTATGACAGTGTTTTTTTATTTAACGGTATTTCAGATACTCCAGAAAGTTTCTGACAATGGGCGATATATTGTCTTTTGAACGGATTGCTATACCTATATTCCGGTAAACAGGCACATCCAGACTTTTTATCACTATGTCATAATCTATCCTTTTCAGTATAAGCTGCGGAAGAATTGCTATGCCAAGGCCCTTTTCCACCATAGACATAATGGCATAATCATCCCATGTTGTGTACTTTATGTCCGGCACAATGTTGTTCTTCTCAAAAAAAGCAGAAATTTCAGATTTATAATTTCTTTCCAGAAGGATAAACGGCTCCTTTTCCAGTTCTGAAACCGGAAAACAATCCTGACTGCTGAAAGGATGATTTTTGGGAAGTATCACAACAAGTTCATCCTTTTCCAGAAAAACCGTATCTATATTTCTCTGTACAGGCAGTTCCAGAAAACCGAAGTCAACCCTTCCGTTTTCCACCCATTCTTCAATTTCACGGTATTCCCCGACCACCAGTTCATATTCTATGCCGGGATAGTCTTTTATGAATTCATTTATCACATTCGGCAGCCAATGGGTTGCCACACTGGAGAAAACGCCTATCCGTATAAGCCCTGCGTTCATATTGTTTATTTCGCCTACCAGACCTGCCAGGCGGTCAAATTCGCAGCACAGACTTTTTGCATAAGGCAGTATCTTTTCTCCTTCGCTTGTCAGTGTAACTCCGTTTTTTGCTCTTTCCAGCAGAGCCACACCCCATTCATTTTCCAGGTCTGAAATCATTCTGCTTATTCCCGACTGAGAATAGTTCAAAGCTTCTGCCGCCTTTGTAAAGCTGCCATATTCAACCGTTTTTACAAAAGACAGGTATTTCTGCAAATTCATATCCATATGCCATAGCCTCTATGCAGATTTGTAATGTATATCATTACAAATGTCCGCTTTTGCCTCATTTTTTATCGTGTTATACTTTATTACAGCATCAGTGGAAACCAGACAGATAAAAGCAACCATTTGTTTTTTCTGACCTGTGAAATCAATCACCTTGTTATATGCTGGCTTAATTATAGCTTTTTACAATATTATTTATCAAGAGTTTCATCTATGAAAAAAACAGATTTTATCAAGTACATAATCGCATCATTGATTTTCGGCACCAACGGCATTGTATCCAGCTATATAGACCTTTCCAGTTCTCATATTGTGCTGCTGCGAAGCTTTATCGGCTGTGCATTTCTGTTTATACTCTGCTTTGCTGCAAGGGACAGGTTTGTGTTTATGCAGCACAGAAAGCAGTTTGTTTTTCTTTTTATTTCCGGTATGGCACTGGGTGCAAGCTGGCTGTTTTTATTTGTAGCATATATCCGTATAGGGGTAAGCATAGCTTCGCTTTTATACTACTGCGGTCCGGTTATTGTAATGGCCGTATCCCCTTTTATATTCCGCGACAAGCTGACAAAAACAAAAATCGCAGGCATTATTGCGGTTTTTTGCGGACTTTACCTTATAAACGGCACAAATCTGGGAGAAGGCGGAGATATCGGCGGGATTGTACTTGCTCTGATGAGCGCTGTTATGTACGCTGTAATGATTATCAGCAGCAAGATGGTAAAAGATATAAAAGGCAGGGAAAATGCCGCACTGCAGATGCTTGGCTGCCTTGTTATTGTGGCTGCTGTTACCGCCTTTACCGACGGGCTGAAGATATCTGTATCTTCCGAGGATATCCTTCCTGTTCTCATTCTTGGTGTGGTAAATACAGGATTTGCCATCTGGTTTTATTTTTCGTCCATCAACTGCCTGCCGGTTTACACTGTTGCAGTATGCGGATATACAGAACCTCTTTCTGCCGTTATCTTTTCCATGCTGTTTCTCAAAGAAAGTATGACACCTTTGCAGGCTGCTGGTGTATTCCTTATAATCGGCGGTGCTATGTATGCAGAACTTGCCGGCAAAAAACGGGTATACTCTGCCGCTGTTCCCAAAGATATCGAAAATCAGAAGAACAGCCTGTAACCGGCAAACAAAAAAGACGCCTCCTGCCAGAAGCGTCTTTTGAACAGTTATTTGCAAGAAATATTAAATCATACCGAAAAGCATGCAGAGGTAGTGTGCTGCAACACCTGCGCACAGACCGCCGATTGTATGGGAAAGAAGAGCATCTTTGATGAACTGTCTTTTGTCCAGAGCGTCCATCATGGAGATGTGTGTGGAAAGGTAACCTGACCAGCACATACCCATAGCTGTGAATACTGCAATTTCGTTGAGACCTGCCGCGCCTTCTGCAATCATTGTTGGAACAAGACCCATAGCTGCGCCTGTTGCACCAAGAGCTGTGATTGGGAATGCGATGTTGGATGGGTCACAGAAACCGAAGAGAATGTCTGTTACAGGCTGGATAATTGCGCCAAGTTTTGGAAGGATACCAACACCTTCGTATGCTGCGCCTGTAAAGCCTGCTGCAGGTGGGTTGAATGTGAGCATCATAACAAATGTGCAGATAACAACAACGCCAGGAACAATTGCAAAGCCCATATCCACGCCTGTTTTACCGCCTTCGAGAAGAGCGTTGAGCACGCGTTCAAGTGTGGAGCCGTTAACTGTTTTGAGTTCTTCTTCCATCTTAGGTGCGCCTTTGATGGAGCTGTCAGATTTTGCTTCTTCTTTTGTTACTTTGTAATATTTTTTTGTTGCGCGGAGCATAAGACGTACAGATACTACAGAACCGATGCAGGCGCCGAGAACACCAACAAGGCTTGCTGTAAGTGCACCTTCAAGAGGAAGTGCAAGCATATATGTACAAAGGATGAGACCCATACCAAAGGATGTGCCAAGGTTGCAGAGGGCCGGAATCTGATATTCCTTGAAGAATTTTGTGAAATTTTCGTTTTTAGCTGTAGAAAGAATTGCTGCATTGTCGGATACGAATGTTGTTACGATACCAAGGCTTGCAGCGCCAGGCATGCCATAGATTGGTCTCATAAGCGGGCTGATAAGCTTGTTGAGAAGGTCGATAACGCCGAATTCCGCAAAGATGGAAGCGATAGCGCCTGTAACAACAGAGATAGCCATAATAAAGAAACAAGTGTTGAGCAAAAGGTCGTGCGCTGTGTTCATAATTGTGTTGAACATATTGCCAACGCCCATTACACTGCCAAGTGCAGCAAGACCGCCAACAATAACAACCAGAACAACAAAAGTTTCAAGTGAAACTGCTTTTTTCTGTTTCATTTTTCCTCCAAGAGATTGTGATTGTATATATTTGATTTATTTTAACAGACATTTGCCTGTTATTGACTGTTTTAAAGACAGAGTTCCCTCTCTGTCTGTTTGCTGTGTCTGCTTTTAAACACAGACAAAAGCCGGTGCCACTCTTTTTCCGGCACGGCTGCTGTTTTTATCTGTCCTGCTTTCCGTAAGGACAGTATTTTATGCACAGACCGCAGACTGCACCGCGGCCGATGTTTTTGTATTCCCTCTTCATAAATTCGCTGCATTTTGCCGCATTGAAAAAGCTTTC
>JAFSCM010000019.1 GCA_017436765.1 Oscillospiraceae bacterium | reverse complement strand
TCCAGCCTTGATATTGTAATACAGTATCACACATATCTTACAGGTGCAGCGGACTTTTTTGCACTTAAGGAAGAAATCCAGTATATGATTATGGATGTTGTGGAAGCAAACGGCACTGACTTTGCATTCAATACACAGACAATTATAGTGGAAAACAATTAGACAAAATTAAAAGGTATGGTTTTGTGACCATACCTTTTTGTTTGTATATTTATTTTTCGAAACCTACAATGCCAAATGCACCTTTGCCGCCGTGACAGGTGATAACACAGCCTGTTTTCATCCAGATAACTTCTTTGTATCCCATTTCCTTTGCTGCATTTTCGCTTATATCTTTAAGCTGGTCGGAAAAACCGGGTGTCCAGATAAGATACAGCTTTTCCCTGTCCAGACCATATTTTTCGCTGTGCTCTTTTATAAGCTGCGGAAGTACGCGTGTGAAGGAGCCGCGGTATTTCTTTTTGGCCATAAGATATCCGTTGTCAATTTCGATGCAGGGATGGAGGCCTATAAGGTTGCCGATAAGTGCAGCAACATTGCTTACACGGCCGCCTGCACGGAGATAGTCAAGGTTATCGGGAATAAATGCCATACGAACCTTCTGTGTAAGTGTTTCGGCAAGTTTTACAGCTTCTTCCACCGTTGCCTCGGGGTTGTTCTGCAAAAATTCTGCAACTTCAATTACAAATGCAGCCTGGCCTACAGATACCTGCTTTGTGTCAAAACAGGTGATGTAATCCCTGTCTTCGCTTGCTATGCAGCAGCTGTGATATGAGCAGGTTGTAACAGCAGAATAAGCAAGATAAAGAATATGTTTATCCGGGTGTTCTGCGTGGATTTTATCAAGAATTATTTCAAAATCTTCAGGTGTGGAACCGCTTGTTTTTGGCACCTTGCCTGTTTTTTCGTAATATTCACAAACCTCTTCAGGCGGGAAAGTACCGTCGTCCTTTGTTACATCTCCCAGCTGAACATGCATAGGCACAATGTATATGCCGTATTTTGCAGCAATTTCCGGTGTTATATCTGAACCTGTTTCGGCAAGCAGTACAATATTTTTGTTCATAAATCAAGTATCCTCATTAAATGTGTAAATGTTTTCACAAACTTTTAAATATGGTTTTCAATACCATATTAATAATATAACAACAAACTGCCTGTGTCAAGCTATGATAAATTATATTACATAAAAAATTATACCCCTTATGGATAATAAAATTCCGTAAGGGGCAATTTTAAATTCAAATAATCCGCCAGAAAACCAGTATCAGCACGATTATAAACGCAACAGGAATAATATGCAGTATTCCTGCAGATATAAATGCAAGAGTTGCTGTTTTACCCTTTATCTTTCTGTAAAAAGCATATACAAAGGTCAGAATGCTCATCACCCAACAGGAAAAAGGAACGACCACAAGCAGCATTTCCATAAAGCCCATATTGTCTACAAGAAAAACACCATTGAGCAAAACAGACACCATAAGAATTATTGTGAATACTGTTTTCATTTCCTGCTTTTTCTGCACAGAAATATCTATAATATCCTTTATTGCAAAGGAAGCATCCTCCTTGGTATATTCCGATGAAATTTTCTCGCTTTTCATCAGTTCGGATATACTGACACATAGAGCCTGTGCCAAGGGCTCGATAATGTTGATGTCAGGCAATCCTTTTCCTCTCTCCCAGCGTGAAACAGCCTTGTCGGTAACATTAATCTTCACAGCCAGTTCCTGCTGTGTCATACCAAGTGATTTCCGCTGCTCTGATATAAAAGTACCAAGTTTTACCGCATCCATATTGTCGCCTCCTTATAAAAACAGAGTAACACATCTGTGCATATATGGCAACCGATGCTGCGTTTACCTGGTTTTTCTATGAAAAACAGCTTATAAAACAAAAATTCCCGCTTTTGAAAGCAGGAATTTTTTAATATAAGATTAGTAACCCATTGGGTTCATGCCCTGAGCTGCTGCTTCAGGTGCTTTTTCAGGTTCATCTGCAACAAGGGATTCTGTTGTGAGCACCATTGCTGCAACGGAAGTTGCGTTCTGGAGTGCAGAGCGTGTAACTTTAGTCGGGTCAACGATACCTTCAGCAATCATATCGCAGTAAACTTCTGTCTGTGCATTGTAACCGTAATTGATTTTGCCGGAAGTGATGATTTTATCGATGATAACGCTGCCTTCAAGACCTGCGTTTGCTGCAATCTGGCGCACAGGTTCTTCAAGAGCGCGGAGAACAATTTTTGCACCTGTTCTTTCATCACCTTCAAGTTCGCCTGCCAGTTCCTTAACTGCAGGAATAGCATTGATGAGAGCTGTGCCGCCGCCTGCTACGATGCCCTCTTCAACTGCAGCTTTTGCAGCAGCAAGAGCATCTTCCATACGGAGTTTCTTTTCCTTCATTTCAACTTCTGTAGCTGCACCAACCTTGAGAACTGCTACGCCGCCTGCGATTTTTGCAATGCGTTCCTGAAGTTTTTCTCTGTCGAAGTCGGATGTAACTGTTTCCATCTGAGCGCGCAGCTGAGCAAGTCTTTCCATGATGTCTTCTTTTTCGCCTGCGCCGTCGATGATTGTTGTTGTTTCCTTTGTGATTTTAACCTGTCTTGCACGGCCAAGCATTTCAAGTGTTGCTTCCTTGAGTTCGTAACCAAGCTGTTCGCTGATTACAACACCGCCTGTGAGACAAGCGATATCCTGAAGCATTTCTTTTCTTCTGTCGCCGAAACCAGGTGCTTTTACTGCAACGGATGTGAATACGCCGCGGAGTTTGTTAACGATAAGTGTGTTGAGAGCTTCGCCTTCAATATCTTCTGCAACGATAACAAGTTTTCTGCCTGCCTGGATAAGTTCTTCAAGAACAGGGAGAATTTCCTGAATGGAAGTGATTTTCTTGTCTGTGATAAGGATAAGGGCATCATCGATAACAGCTTCCATTTTTTCTGTATCTGTTACCATATAAGGTGTGATGTAGCCGCGTTCAAACTGCATACCTTCAACAACTTCAGAGTATGTTTCAGCTGTTCTGGATTCTTCGATTGTAATAACGCCTTCCTTGCCTACCTTTTCCATTGTTTCGGCAATAAGACCGCCAACATAGCTGTCCTGAGCAGAAACTGTAGCAACTCTTTCGATATCAGCAGTTGTGCTTACTTCCTGGCTGTTTGCAATAATTGCCTTTGTTGCAGCTTCGCAGGCTTTTGCCATACCGCGTTTGATATCCATTGGGTTTGCACCTGCTGCAACGTTTTTCATACCTTCTTTTACAAGGCTCTGTGCCAGAACTGTAGCTGTTGTTGTGCCGTCACCTGCTGCATCGTTTGTTTTTGTTGCAACTTCACGGAGCATCTGTGCGCCGAGATTTTCAAGCGGGTCACCAAGTTCAATTTCTTTAGCGATTGTAACACCGTCGTTTGTTACAAGCGGAGAGCCGAATTTTCTTTCCAGAACTACATTTCTGCCTTTTGGGCCGAGCGTGATTTTAACTGTATCTGCAAGAGCATCGATACCTTTCTGAAGGCTTTCGCGTGCTTCCTGACCGTAAACAATTCTTTTTGCCATTGATAAATTACCTCCTTAAAATTATTCAACAATAGCAAGAATATCCTGCTGGGACACAATTGTGTATTCTTTTTTATCCATTTCAACCTGTGTGCCGCTGAATTTGCCAAGCAGAACCTTATCGCCTACTTTTACAAGCATAGGCTGTTTTTCACCATCAACAACTGCGCCGTCACCTACTGCAATAACTTCATAGAAATCAGGTGTTTCCTGTGCTGTTGCAGCAAGGATGATACCGCTTTTTGTTGTTTCTTTCTTTTCAGGTTTTTTCAGGACAACCTTGTCAAATAATGGTTTAATAGTCATTTCAATCTATCTCCTTAAAAATTATATATAAAATTAATTAAAGGCGTTTAAGTGCAGGGATAACTACCTTGAGTGTAGCACCTGTTACAAGGCCCATAACCACAGCGGAAACCGTGAGAACAGGCAGATATGCCAGCGGTGCTGTATTGGCAAAAATAATTGATATACCTGCAAGCTGACCCAGATTGTGAAAAAGTGCACCGAACACAGAAAGTGTATAGTAGTTTATTTTATCTTTGAACAGTTTAAGCAGAATAAACATTATTGTTATGGAAAACAGTCCGCCCATTGTACTGAGAACCCCTGCTGTGAAACCACGGGTCAGAAAAGAGAAAAAGCCTTTGAGCAAAGACACCTGAAATGCACTTGAATATCCCAGATATACCATACAGTACATTACAACAACATTGCCCAGCCCCAGTTTAACTCCCGGAGGCAGTGCAAACATAGGCATAACCATACTTTCGACAAAAGACAGCACAATGGCAAGTGCAAACAGCATTGCAATTGTAGTAAGCTTTTTTGTCTTGTTCATAGCCATATATTAATTCCTCTCTGTAAATATAAATATGCTGCATTTTTGTGTTGGATTTATTATTGATATGTGTATTTTCAGTTAAATTGATATATTTACACATTATTATATTTTAGATTGACTTTTAACATCTGTCAATAGATGTTTTTTATATATAATTTATATACAATATAACTTTATTTAATAAATATATTACATATATATATGTAAACAATTTGTTAACAAAACTGAGTTTGTTTGACAATGAAAAATCTCTTTTATATAATGATAGTGTGTCATTTTGTGTAAAAAGGCACTGAAAATCGGGGAAAATTGAAATCCGCATATCATTCTGATGTATTTGGCGGAAAAGTTATACTTAAAAGGATGTTATTTATGAAAAAATTTATAAAAATTCTGGCAGTTCTTGTCTGCGTTTTTGCGCTCACTGCCTGTTCTGAAGAAACATTTACAAACCTTCAGGACGGTACATACCGTGCAGAATACAAAAACTTTGATGTTTACGGCTGGAAAGACTATATCGAAATCACAGTTGAAGACGGCGAAATAAGCGAACTTGTTTTTGACGCTGTAAATATGGAAGACGGCACTCTCAAGAGTGAAGATGAAAGCTATAAAAACCAGATGGAACCTATAGTTGGTACATATCCTGCAAAATACAATGCAGACCTTATCAACCAGTTCCTTGAAAGCGGCAAAATCAGCGCTGTTGATGTTGTTGCAGGTGCAACACAGTCCACAGGCAGCTTTAAAACATTGCTGACAAACATTGTGGCAAATATCAAAGCCGGTGATACAACAGTTGTACTGGTTGACGATTTTGTTGCCGAAAAGTAAAAAATAAGTGAATTTTTGACTTTTCAATTGACTACCAACAATATTGTGGTATCATAATATCGTTAAAAGTAAACTATAACAAAACAGGAGTTTTAAAATGAAAAAAATTATTTCTATCATTATGGCATGCGTTCTTTCCATGTCCCTTCTCACAGCTTGCGGCGGCAAGGAAACAACAGCTTCCTATGATGTAAATGAAGTTCTCACAACTATCACAGATGCAGTTCCTCTTGCAATGCCTGGTGAAGTTACTGAAGAATATCTTACAATTATGATGGGCCTTGATATGGCAGATGTTGCAAACTATGCCGGTCAGATGGCTATGGTTAATGTTTCTTCCGACTGCGTTATCGTTATCGAAGCAGCAGAAGGCAAAATTGACACTGTTAAAGCCGCTCTTGAAAACACAAAACAGAGCATTGTAAACAGCTTTGAACTTTATCTCCCTGACCAGTTTGAAAAAGCACAGGCAGGCAGAATTGTTGTAAAAGGCAACTATGCAGTTCTTGCTATTGCAGGTGACAACCAGACAATCGTTGACAAAGGCGTTGAAGAAGCATACAAAGCAGTAGATGCTGCAATCGAAGAAGCATTCAAATAATATTTTGTTATTAAACAGCAAAAGTCGGAGTTATATAAGCGACTCCGACTTTTTTGTACGTTAAGTTCGGAGGATTAAAATTTGATATTCAGTAATATATTCTTTCTGTTCAGATTTTTGCCGATAGTTTTACTTATATACTACATCGTACCATACAAATACAAAAACGGCATTATAACAATAGCCAGCCTTATCTTCTATTCCTGGGGCGAGGTTAAATATTTTCCAATTATGATTGCAAGTACAGTCGTGGACTTTTTTGCATCCCGCACTATCGAAAGAAACCGCGGCAACCGCAGAATTGAAAAAATATGTCTTGCAGTTTCAATGTGTTTTAACCTTGGCATGCTGCTGTTCTTTAAGTACACAGACTTCTTTATTGCTAACATCAACAATTTCTGCGGTACAAGCATCCCTCTGCTGCACATCACATTGCCTCTGGGTATCAGCTTCTATACCTTCCAGACAATGAGCTATACAATAGATGTTTACAGAGGAAAGGTTGAAGCTGAAAAGAACATAATCAACTTCTCTGCTTTTGTAACAATGTTCCCGCAGCTTATTGCAGGACCTATCGTTAAATATACCGATATAAACAAAAAGCTGAACACATACGAAGGCAGAATTACCCTTGACGGTATAAATGAAGGTATCAGGTGGTTTATCCTTGGCCTTGGCAAAAAAGTTCTTATCGCCAACAATGTAGGTGCTTTGTGGACCGATATTGAAACAATGGGCTTTGCTGTTGGCACTCCCCTTGCATGGCTTGGTATTATTGCATACTCCCTGCAGATTTACTTTGACTTTTCGGGCTACTCCCTGATGGCAATAGGCCTTGGCAAGATGCTGGGCTTTGACTTCCCTATGAACTTTAATCTGCCGTATATCTCCAAAAGCATTACAGAGTTCTGGCGCAGATGGCATATCACCCTGAGCAGCTGGTTCAGGGAATATGTATATATTCCTCTGGGCGGCAACCGCAAGGGTATAAAGAGACAGATACTCAATATGCTGGTTGTTTGGTTCCTGACAGGTTTCTGGCACGGTGCCGACTGGAACTTTATGCTGTGGGGTCTGTACTATTTCCTGCTGCTTACAGTGGAAAAGGTGTTCCTGCTTAAAAAGCTGGAAAAACACCCTGTTATCGCAAGAATTTATACAATTCTCGGCTTTGTAATAGGCTGGGCAATCTTCTATATTACAGACCTTGGTGTACTGGGCGGCTTTATAAAAACACTGTTCAGCTTTACACCTGATGCAAGATTCGGTTACTATTTCGGCAGCTATATCGTATCCATCCTTATAGGTATTCTCTGCTCTACCAACCTTACAACAAGGTTCTACAACAAATTCAAGGACAATAACTATGTGATGCTTCCGCTGCTTACAGTAATTTTTGTTCTTTCCGTAGCTTATCTTGTAGACTCCACCTACAATCCATTTATCTATTTCAGATTTTAGGAGGATGTAAAAGATGAAAAATTTGTTTAAAAATATTAAAAAATATCCGCTTATCATCTTTTTTGGCATAGTGCTTTATGTTGTAAGCATCGCCGACTGGTTCTCACCGCAGTATGAGTTTTCTGACCTGGAAAACCGTTACCTTTCAACCTTCCCTAAGTTCAGTGTAAAAGCTTTGTTCAACAATGAATACACACCTTTGGTGGAAGATTTTACAGAAGACCACTTTATAAAGAGAAACAGCTGGATTTCACTTAAAAGCATCAGCGAAACAATCCTCGGCAAAGGCGAAAACAACGGCATTGTTTACGGCGAAGACGGCTATCAGTTCACAAAGGTACTGAACGCCGACTATACACAGCGAATGAAAAACATTGCTGCCATAGTGCAGTTTATGGAAAACAACCCTGATGTAAACATCAATATTCTTCTTGCGCCAACCGCCCCTTCTGTTATGACGGACAAGGTTAAACCCGGCAGTCCTGTTAATAATGCAGAAGGTGTTATCACACAGCTTAACGAAGCTGTGGGCAAAGAAAATGTTGTGGATGTAAGGGATACCCTTAAAGCACACTGCGATGAATACATCTACTACCGCACAGACCACCACTGGACAACCCTTGGCGCTTACTACGCCTATGCTGATTATATGACAGCTATAGGCAGAGTGCCACAGCCTCTTGACAGCTTTGAATTTGAGTATGTGGAAGATTTTCTCGGTACACATTATTCCAAATCCAAAAACTTCAATGTTGAGGCTGATACAATGAGCTATATCAGAAACGACAGCCAGATTGATATTCTTGGCGAAGTTAACAGCATCTATGATTATGAAAAACTGGAAACCCGCGACAAGTACGCAATGTTTCTCCGCGGCAACAACAGTTTTTCCAGCATCAAAGGCAGCGGTGAAGGCAAAATTCTTGTAATCAAGGACAGCTATGCAAACTGCTTTATACCTTTCCTTACAGGTGATTTTGAACAGATTGACATTATCGACCTGCGTTTCTATAAACAGAGTGTAAAACAGCTTATCGGCCAGGAAGGCTATGATGAAGTGCTTATCCTTTACAACAGCGAAACTATCGACACAGATATATATGTACCTGTGCTTAATCTTTTCAACTAAATAAAAACAACACTTATGTTTTGACAGGTGTCCGTAAAACAGTTAAAGCCGGCCTATGGTTTCAGTCATAGGCCGGCTTTTGTAATATTCACGGACAAGTGTTTAAGGTTTTGGTTATCGTGCTGATTTATATGGCAGATAAAAATCTGTGAGACAGTTTTCTATCTCAGTCAGCTTTGCTGACCGCTTTCGCGTCAGAGGGGCTATTTTGTCTGTTCGGAAAATTGGGATTTACCAAACAGCTGAACACATTGTTAGAACGCTGATAAACTGTCTGCAAAAATATAATTTTATGGCGTAGGCAGAATAAAGTGCCGCCTTTTAAAGGCGGCACTTTTGTATGTTTATTTTAGTGGTTTCAGGCAAAATCAGTTTACGATGAAGCTTACATTGACCAAAGCTTCACTGCTGGTTACCTTTTGACCTGCAGCGTCATGTACCTCCACTTTGATTTGTGTGTTAAGGTATATGCCCAGAGTGCTCAGATCGCATGTTGAGCTTGTGGAAGCAACTTCCCAGCTGGTGGAATTAAATTCTTCCCACATATACCATGTATATGTGTATGGACTTGTGCCACCGGTAACATTTGCAGTGAGTACTGTAGACTGACCACGGTTTGCATCGTACTCAAATTCCGATTCTCCGTTGTTGATTTTAACTGCAAGAGGTTTGATAACAGTTAATTTTGCCGAATCACTTGTAACAGAGTTGCCTTCTGCATCCCTGATTACGCAGCGAACTTTGGTTGCTGAATTATCGTTTGCCACGCAGGAGATCGTGTCTGTTCCTTGTCCGGAAGCTGTCACTTTGACCCAGTCGTCGTTGATGCGAATCTGCCAGGTGTAGGTATATGGGGCGCGTCCGCCGCTTGCCTTTACGGTAAATGTTGCTGTTTGCCCTTCGTTTACAGTGACCTTTTTCGGCTGTTTACTGATTATCAGAGGTTCTGTTGCTTTTTTTACTGTAACATCCGAGGTATCGGAAACAACCTCATTTCCGTAACGGTCTTTTACTATACAGCGGAAATGTTCGGTTATATCTGCGTTTTGCGGTCTGAGCAAAAGTGTATCTCCGCCTTGTCCGCTATACCGGAAACTGTCACTGATATCAGACCAGTTGCTGCCGTTAATCCTCTGCCATGTGTAGGAATACGGAGCATTGCCGCCGCTCGCTTCCACAGAGAGAGTTATTTCTTTTCCTACTTCTGTTGTAACATCATGCGGATATATTTTGACTGCGAGAGGATCTCCCTCAATTATATGCAGTGCCTTTTCAAAGGTTGCCGATGTATCCGCGTACTCAGGGTCTGCATCTTTCGGCATATAGCGGACCATAAGATCATAATAACCTGGGGCCAGTTTGCCGACGTCAGCACTGAGGCTGGCAAAACTATTGGATACCTCAACGTTGGAAGCTGTGTACACTGTTTTGTTGTTTTCATTGACAAAATCAATATCTGCACTGCCTTCAACCGGATAAACATGTCTGAAATCCTTTACCTTTGATCTGCGTTCATTGCTTACACCGTTCCATACACCTGTAAAATCAAAAGCAATGTCAACCGGATCGCCCTGGATAGCCGTGGCTTCGCCGGTGTATATGATATCGGGTTCAAAACCTTTGAAGATTTCAAAAAATACATTTTTACGGAGTTTGGTACTTGCCCACAGTTCGTTGTCGGCATCTACCCATTCTTCACCTCCGTCAAGACTGCCCATATAGGAAAGCAGCCCGTCGTCAAGGGAAGTTGCATATTCAATCAATATCGGATCGTACTGTTTATAGGTGGCTTTTTTCAGTTTAGCCTGGAAATCGGTATCCCATGTGCTGTTTTTGAACTTTTTGCCACCAAGGGAGATTGGGTCAGTCAGTTCCAGAGCACCATAGCACGGTGTGACTGTGACCTCTTTCCAGTTTGATTCATCACTGCCGTCGTGTCTGAATTCAATTTTCAGTTTATCCAGCGGAATAGCCTGAAAATGCGGACTGTATCTGCCTATTGGAATTATATATGTATCATCGTCGCCACGTTCAAGGTCGTTGTATACAGCTTTGTCCAAGCACACTTTTGCCCATCGTGTATCTCCGTTATATGCTACAAGATAAATATCGGAATCACTGCCTGCATACAGCGCATCTTTTACCTTGACACGGACCTTCAGATTTGTAACAGCCTGCGACTGCGGTGTCTTTGTACCTTTAACTTTAAGTGCACCCTGAAAGTTCATTATCACCGGATTGCAGATACCTTTAAGATGAATGCCGCCAAGGTCGACAGGGTCGCAAAGCTCATAGCCTGCATACATAGGTGTAACACTGATACTTTCACAGTGCCAGTCATCTGTTAAAGATGGAAGAAAATCAAAGGCAGGCATTTTTGACAGCGCAATATCCAGCTGGTCCAGCGGCACTGACTCGGGCAGTTCAACAAGATAGTTGTCGTTATCGCCTGCTTCAAAATCATTGTAACCGGATATGTCCAGCAGCTTGTGGGTAAGCTGGGTTCTGCTGCCGTCTGCATTTATTTTTTGCACAATTACATAAATGTTGTCATCGGTGCCTGCAAGGTACAAATCCGATGTTCTGATTTGCAGATTCAGGGCAGAAGCTTCGAGATGTGCAGTATTGGTGCTGTACGCAGTCTGATTGATACCGGTACTTGTCTTGATGAATCTTGTGTAATTTTCAGGGCCCATAAGCACCAGCTTGAACATAGTCAGTGTATTGTACAGCGCCTCCAGCTGGGAGTCACTGATGGAATACCGTTTTTCATCAGGCAGAGTTTTCAGATGTTCCTCAAGTTCGGCAAAGTTGTTTTCAGATGGCTTGTATGGGTTATCTTTATGGTCAAGCTGCACCTGTGGATTTTCCAGGCGGTCATCTATTTTTGACACAAGATCGTTTATTGTTTTGGCTGCCGCATCAGGTTCCATACCTGTCATATGTGTAATTTTGCCTGTGCAGGCAGAAACAACCCATTCTGCAGCCAGATTTTTGATTTCGCCGCCAATCCAGCTCCAGATTGGCTTTAAAATAAGCAGGTCCATAACATCCCCGATAACAGGAATGTCGATACCGTCGATAATTATATCAGGAATACCCAGCATATAAACGCCGTACTCATCCATCCAGAAACTGAATTCCTCTTTGATAATCATAATAGAAGAACTCTCTGCTTTCAGCATATCCGGGGTGATGATACCTTTCAAAAGCAGTTCTATAAGTACCAGATCAAAGAAAGAGTCGCCGTAAAGGTCAAGCTCCTTCAGTTTTTCCTCTAC